>CALGAA010000347.1 GCA_937952445.1 uncultured Bacteroidota bacterium
TCGGTTGCTGTACGTGGGGGAGGGTCGGGAATTGGAACCGCTCGGTCGAATGGGGATGGCGGAGCTCCACCTCATCGCCAAAAAACGAAAAAGTAATGGATCCCTCACTGCCGTATATCGAGCATTGATCCAATTGATCGGACGGAGCTATATTGAACGCCCACACGCCCCGAAACTGGATTTGATCGGGAAATTCCATGATGCCTTGCACTACATCATTCACATCGTACCGTTTCTGCTGGTTGACTCCCATTCCGTATACCTTTACCGGCTTACCAAACCAGGACAGCATCAGGTCGATCTGGTGGGGGGCCAGGTCCCGGAAATAGCCGCCACCCGATACCTCTGGAATCAGCCGCCAATTTTCCTCCGTTTCCGCGATCATATCCGTTTGAGCGGGCTGCAGAATACGGATATCCACCAGTCGGATGTCTCCGATCTCGTGGGCATCGATCATTTGTTTTACTTTGAGGAAGGCGTCCATTTTTCGGCGGTAGTGCGCCACGGTGAGTTTGGAGGTGGAATGTTTCAATGCTTCGGCCATGCGGTGTCCTTCCTGCGACGACAGTCCGAGCGGTTTCTCCAGGTAAATGTCTTTACCGGCCTCGATGCAGCGCAGCGCGTAGGTGAGGTGGGACGATGGCGGGGTAGCGATATACACCGCGTTGACCTCGGGATTTTGGATCAGTTCGTCGGCGTCATCGTACCAGTACTTCACGCCGTGTCGACTGGCAAAATCGCGGGCTTTGTCCCCGTTGCGTCGCATAACCGCGACGAGTTCGGATTGGGAAGTGTTTTGAAATGCGGGGCCGCTTTTTACTTCGGCCACATCTCCACAGCCGATAATTCCCCATTTGATAATATTCTGTTGCATAGAACGAAAGTAACCTCAAAATAGTAAGTCTGCAAATTCAGACAATAAACTTCCTCTAAAAACTTCGCGATGGTCTTCTTTTTGCTTATCGATGGTCTTCACACTGACTATCCTGTAGTCATCCCATAACCCAGGCCTGGAAGACCTGGGTTACTATATCTCGAGAAACGCTCACATAACCAGGTTGGCGAAGCTTTGGAACAGACCACTACCGCTTTTGTAGTGGCAACCAGTCCTATTTGATGTCTATTATCGGCTTGTTATTAGGTAAATTTAGTCGTTGAATACCCATACGGGCAAGTAAAGTATTATAATAGGCGTTCATCGGACATTTCCAGCCATGAGATACGCAACCTCCTGTTGTTCGAAGATAAGTAACAAGGGGCTGCAACCCCTTGATGCCTCGGTTCAATCAGTGATAAACGGGTACTATGTGGAAGACATGTTTGATCATAAGGTAGAACTGTTGCGAAAAATCCCGTTCTGTACTTAGACTGGCTCCACGACGAAAGCATGACTACCGAATAAACGCGCGTTGTAATCAGAAAAGGACCTGCATTGAAACCGTTCCTTTGCATATGTTTTCATATGCAAAGCGTCGACGATGATCGTGAAAAAGTATCGCACAAAAATAAATACCATGAAAGTAGAGCAAGTATTATTCATTCACGGAGGAGGGGAGGACGGTTATGAAGCTGACACGCTATTGGCAGATTCACTCCAAAAGGAATTAGGGGACTCCTATGCAGTACTTAATCCTCAAATACATTCCAATGACACCGATCCGGATTTTGGATGGCTTAATCAAATTGGTCAGGAGATTTCTTCTGTTGGAAATGAAATTATTTTGGTCGCCCATTCTTTTGGGGCATCCATGCTTTTGAAATATCTGTCGGAAAACCGGGTTCAGAAAAATATTATCGGACTTTTTTTGATCGCTCCACCCTATTGGAGTGGGGACGAGGATTGGAAGCAAGGCATTAAGTTGCACAAGAGTTTTGCAGATGCGATACCGAAGGATATTCCGATTTTTCTTTACCAATGCCAGGATGATGAAGAGGTTCCCTGCGATCACTTCACAAGGTACAAACAACACCTTCCCCTGGCTACATTCCGGGAAATAGAAAGCGGTGGACATCAATTCAACAACGACTTGACTTTGGTAGCTAACGATATAAAAAACCGTATCTTGCCATAAATTTGATCCAGCCAAAATTCAGAAGAAGATCGATCCCATATGAGTTTAATAACCTTCTACATTTTGGCGATTATCTTTATAGCCACGTTGGTTCGGTCCACTTTTGGTTTTGGTGAATCGTTGATCGCTGTCCCCTTGCTCATCCTGTTAATCCCAATCGAAACGGCTGTTCCGCTTTCTGTCCTGATTTCGATTTTCATTGCAGCTTTTGTGGTGGTACAGGACCGCAGGCAAATACATTTCAAAAGCGGA
>CALGAA010000348.1 GCA_937952445.1 uncultured Bacteroidota bacterium
ATATCAATTTTGTGCTGTAATATAATAATTATATCCATACTTTGCCTTCATTTTTACTTTTGGTGCATAAGGAAAACAATATTTGGTGTGTTGGAGAAATCCAGTCAGAATGCATCCGCTGTATTCATTTTACAGGGAGAATGCCGGTATTGTCTTTGCCCAAAAAATGTAAAAACCAAATAAATCTTAGTAAATGAACCAATGAGTACTATGAAAATGAAGAAAAGAACAGCTGAATTTCTATTTCCGGTGCTGGCCCTTGTCCTGTTGTGTTACGGACCAGGCTGGGCCAATACCGATCACCCCGGCTTACCGGCAGATGGATCAAATATGAGTCCTGACCCCATCACCATAAACGGTACCGTTACGGATCAGAATGGGGAGGCACTGATCGGGGTCAATGTTCAGGTAAAAGGAACCACAAAAGGTACCTCGACCGATTTTGACGGATATTACGAACTCACAGAAGTCGAAGAAAATGCCGTTCTGGTGTTTACATACATCGGATACCAAATGCAGGAATTAGCCGTCGATGGCCGGTCAACGATTGATGTAATCCTGAGTACAAACGCCGAACTCCTCGATGAGGTTGTCGTAGTCGGATATGGTGTGCAGAAAAAAGTGAACCTTACCGGAGCCGTGGATGTGGTTACGCAGGAAGACATTCAAAACAGGTCGGTTACCAATGTGACCGAAGCTCTGCAAGGGGTTTCCCCCAACTTAAATATATCTCCCAGTGAATTTTCAAATGAACCCGGTGGTGCTATGTCGATTAATATTCGGGGTGTGGGATCACTGACAGGTGATTATTCACCCTATGTCCTGGTCGATGGAATGCCTATGAATCTCAATCTGGTGAACCCCAGCGATATCGAATCCATATCGGTGTTGAAAGATGCTGCAGCCTCTGCGATTTATGGGGCGCGGGCTCCATATGGTGTCATACTGATCACGACGAAAAAAGGAGACGCAGACGGCAAAGTAAAGATCAGTTACAACAACAACATTTCATTGGCCAGTCCGATGGGCATGCCCCATATGGCGAATACGCTCAATTATATGGCCGCCCATGACCAGGCCAGCGTCAACGCCGGATTGGCACCTAATTTTACCGAATTCAATTACCAAAGAGTCCGCGATTATATGGATGGAAAAATCATGGAGGAGACCTGGCTGTTGGACGATGGCTCGGATTGGGCAGGAAATGATATTTGGAATATCGCAGGAAATGGGAACAACGACTGGATGTATATTTATTATAAAGATAATGTCATGCGCCAAAAGCACGACGTCAGCCTGAGCGGAGGTGGGCGAAATAATTCATTCTATATTTCGGCAGGGCTGTTGGATCAACCCGGGGAACTGCGGTTCGGGGACGAATTCTATAAAAGATACAACGTGAACGCCAATCTCGTTTCGCACGTCACAGATTGGCTCACCATTAACCTCAATACCAAATACATTAAAGATCATACGCAGTATTTTAATGCCGGAGGGTTTGACCGACGCACTCAATACCACAATTTTTTCCGAACCAATCCATTTAGACCGCTTTATTTGCCCAACGGTGAATTTTCCTATATTTCCTATATCCCACCGATGGTAGATCCGGAAGGCAAAGAGCGGCATTATTTTTCACAAGCTTCGATTTCTCTTGGAGCATCGCTGGAACCGGTCAAAAATTGGGTGACCAATATTTCATATAATTACCGGGACAACAACTCGAGATTCACCAATTATCATCCGACCATTTACGGGACGGCTCCCAATGGGGAAAAGCGCATATATGAATCCGCCGTCAGCAATTATCAGACAACTTTCAATGACGACGGATATACCCTGTACAACATCTCGACTTCTTACAATATCACAGCAGGAGACCATTATTTCTACTTGTTGGGGGGATTCGAGCATGAAGAATCACAATTTAGCAACCTGTGGGGTAGTAAAAATGAATTACTGGTCTACAATGTTCCGGCAATTAATACCGCCGTGGGCGAGCACTACACCAGTGAAAATAAGACCCATTGGGCCACCGCCGGTTTTTTCTCAAGATTTCAATATAATTATCAGGAGAAATATCTTTTTGAAGCCAACCTTAGATACGATGGTAGCTCGAGATTTGAAAATGAAACGCGATGGGGCTTGTTTCCCTCGGTATCGCTGGGATATAACATCTTTAAGGAAGATTTCTGGCAACCCATCGAATCCATCGTCAACACGT
>CALGAA010000349.1 GCA_937952445.1 uncultured Bacteroidota bacterium
GTCAATCCCTGTTTGTGCGGTTCTTGAGCGATCCCGATACCCCTGCTTCAACGACCGACCGATGGGCATACAGAACCTTCCCAGGCTCCGGTGTGGAGGTGGATGAACCCTGGACTGTGACGTTTACAGGGGGTGGACCTGAACTGCCAGTACCCCCCAAATTGGACCGATTAATATCCTGGGCTGAGTTGGATGATTCCAGGGCAGAATTTTATTCTGGTTCCGCGATGTATGAATCTTCATTTCATGTGCCGGAAGCCGGCCGGTATGTTTTGAGTCTGGGTGAAATTCGGGAATCGGCGAGAATCTGGATCAACGGTACAGAGGTGGGGTATGTATGGAGCATTCCCTATGAAATCGATATTAGTCGGTATGTTCAGTCTGGCCAAAATACCATCCGGATTGAGGTGGTTAATCTGATGGCAAACCGAATCAGATACCTCGATCAGGAGGGGATTTCCTGGCGCAACTATCATGAAATCAATTTTGTGAATATCGATTATCAGCCTTTCGATGCGTCCCAATGGGATCCTGTCCCTTCTGGATTGATAGGACCTGTGCGGTTGATTCGTTATTAACGAAGATCGATAATTACGAATGGCATAATACCTCAATATCGATCTCGGATCCTGGTGCAATTGGGCAATGGTACAGCCGTGGCGGACTCCTGCGACGTCAGCCCGCCTCTCTTCTTTTCCCAATTTACTTTATAAAATTGGATAGGACCCAATAGGCCCGCCTATCTTCTTTTGCGGATTATTATAAGGTGCATTGGATTTTTTGGAACGATTTTATTTCCTCCACGAGGGATTGCCGGGCCCGGGGAAAAGCAAAAATTTAGGATCGGTATATACCCGGTGCGTCGGGCATTAAGTTCTTGATTGGTATGGCGAGGTTATTTTTTGTCATATCGATTGGTGCATTGGTATCCGGCTATGCATCAATATGTTTTGGTCATATTTTCAGGAACGCAAATGATAAAATCCGCCCTGCGCTTATATTGGTCTTCCAGTTTGGTTACATCATTCTGCGATACCGTCGTTATGGTCCTGTAATCCCGTTCCGGATCCAATAGGCGGAGATACCACAAAATCCCTTCGTAATGGTCAGAATGATAGGAGCCATTAAAGTGTATAAACAGGTGGTCTTCTTCATAATTTCCGTGAATTGACTCGGCCATAGTGGCGTCCTTGATGGCCTGGGCTTTGGGAAGGTTTTCGCCCCCGTGAACCCCACCCATTTCCAACATTTTCACATACCCCGGAAGCTGTGGATCATAAGGTATAGGCAGGGATGCTATCCAGGTTTTTTCATTATCGGGAAGGGTGTCGAGGGCTTCAAAACCCCCTCTGTAGACCATGCTGGCGTACCGTCTGGGAATGTTGGTGCCGATAAATAAAATATCATTTTCTTTTGCAAAATCAACGATGGGAGCATAATCCGTGTGGTAATTTCTCCACAATCTGGCCAGGGAATCCAGACCATCCTGGTTGATTTCGCCTGACAAATACTGATCAAAGTACGGCTGGTCATCTCTTTCGACCATTTCTGCGCCCAGGATTAGGTCCCTTTCGTCATGCAGGCTATTCGTCAGTTCGAGTTGCAGCCAATGCGATATCGGATTGTTGTGCTGCTCTCCAAAAAGGATGATGTCAGCCTTTTTCAGTTTGCGGACCATCTTGTTGTAGGAGACCTTTTTACCTTTTGCGTTGTATAGCTGGTACGCAGGATTTTTTTGGGCAAAGGCTGAAATCACAAAAAACTGGATCAGCACGATGAGAACCGTTCGAATCATTTTTGCATGGTGTTATCAAGCTGCAAATTTACAGGGATTCAAATAAAACCATGCAAAAATGACCCGCTGAATTTGTCTATCGGGAAGGTTCTTCAGGTTCATCTCCTTTCGGAGCCTTGATCTCACCTGTAAATTTTTTGAATCCTTCCAGGAAGTCGAGTGGAATGGGCATAAACACATAACTGGTGCTTTCATCTGCCACTTCACTCATGGTTTGCAGGAAACGGAGCTGCAAGGCCGCTGGTGCCTTTTCGATCATTTTTGCCGCATCGACCAGTCGCTCTGCTGCCTGGTATTCTCCCTCAGCATTAATAACTTTTGCACGACGATCCCGTTCGGTCTCAGCCTGACGGGCCATGGCTCGTTTCATATTTTCGGGTAATACCACATCGCGAACTTCCACGGACACCACCTTAATTCCCCACGGATCGGTGTGACGGTCAATGATTTCCTGAATCCGCTTATTGACGTTATCCCGTTCGGCCAAAAGTTCGTCAAGTTCAACCTGACCTACGATACTTCGCAGAGTGGTCTGGGCCAACATTGCTGTAGCGTGGATGTATTTTTCCACCTGAATGACAGCCCGTTCGGCATCGATGACGCGGAAAAAGGTAATCGCATCGACATTTACCGTCACGTTGTCTTTGGTAATCACTTCCTGTTTGTCCACATTGATCGTGAGTACGCGTAGGTCAACGCGTTGAATTTTGTCGATAAAGGGGATGAGAAATATCAATCCAGGGCCTTTCGTTTTTTGAAATTTCCCCAGTCGAAACACCACTGCCCGTTCGTATTCCCGCAGGATTTTGAACATTTGGGTCAACAGCATGAACAGGATAATGGCTATGGGAATCAACCAGGTTAGGTTGTTGAGAAAATTTTCGAGGCCTTCCATGACAATATTATTTTTTGTGAATCACCAAATTACAGAATCATTTTCATAAACTACGGGTGCGGTGAATATATTTATCCGAATATAAAGAACTGAAGCGTTTGTCAGCTATGCCTCATTGGTCTCGCCGGGTCTGACAGACCGAACTTCCAGTTCGAGGTTATGTAGATGGACGACCACACAGTTTTCACCGGGTTCAAGGACTTCTTTCGATTTGGCATTCCAATATTCCCCCATGACCAGGACCCGTCCACCGGTATTGTCCACCCGGTCAACGACGACTCCTTCCAATCCGATCATAGCTTCCTTTCCAGTTTTACTTTTCCCAAATTGCGCGCGGATGCCTTCGGTCGCGATCCAGGCAAAAAACAACGCTGTGACGATCGTGGTGGGCACGAGCCAGCCCCATGAAATCGACATGGAATCCGGTAAATCCTGGAACAACATGAGGGCACCGATGAAAAAAGAGATCGCACCTCCGGTAAGCAAAATTCCAAATGTGGGGGTAAATGCTTCTGCGATAAATAAAATTATGGCCAACCCGATGAGAGCAAACCCTGCTGTGTTGATCGGCATCGCGGATGAAGCGTAAAGCAATAGGATAAGTGCGATTACGCCGGATACTCCTGGGATAATGGCTCCCGGATTGGTGACTTCGCCGATAATCCCATAAATGGCGATCATGGTCAAAATCAGCATGACCTCGGGTCGTGTCAAGAAACCCAGAACATTTTCCACCAGGTTTTGCTCCAGTACTTTTATCTGCGCATTTTGAGTTTTGAGTGTCCGATTATTGATCTCCATGCCATCGATTTGTTCGAGTAAATCAAATCGGCTATCGGCGATCAGATCAATAACGTTGAGTTCAAGTGCTCTGGCAGCTGTAATGGATTCACCATCCCGTACAGCAGATATCGCCCATTCTGCATTTCGACCCCTGCGATTGGCAATGGTTTCAATATAACTTTCGGTATGGTTGAAAATTTTCTTTTGCATCACAGTATCAGCGGGAGCTGACCCTCCTGGTCCCATTTGAACCGGAGAGGCTGCTCCGATATTGGTAGCTGGCGCCATCGCTGCAATATGAGCGGCCATAGTGATAAATGTACCGGCGCTGGCGGCTGAAGCGCCCTGGGGAGCGACGTAAACGATGATGGGTAGATCATCGGAGTCCAGGATCATTTGGACGATGTTTTTGGTTGATTCCAAAAGCCCGCCGGGGGTATCCATTTCAATGAGCAATGCTGCGGATTGATGGCTACGGGCATGGCTGATCGCCCTGGTAATGTAGTTGGTCGTGGTTGGCGAAATGGCCCCGTTAATTTTGATTAACGTGACAATGGTTGAATCGGAAGAGGTCAGAGATTGAGTGGCTGCCCACGGGGCACCAGATAAAAGAAGCAATATGACCATTAAAAACCTCATGAGGATAAGATACTCAATTCGCAGCAAGTTACAGAATTTGTACGGGAATAGCTTTAATCACGTCTTACTTTCAGGGTGTTGCGAAATGCGGGTAGGCGAACCTTATGGTGTTAATAAAATAATAAATTCACGGGTCTCACTAACCATAGGTGGATGGGGGGCGTAATGAAGGGAATAAAAAATAGAACCATCAATGATTGAAAATGTGCGTGTAGCCATACTTCACGATCTACCGAAGATCAAATTCTATGTGCTAATTGTGAGCATCTGGGCTGCGATGACCGGTTGTCTGGGTTTCGACCAACCCGAAGTGGAAGATATTACAAGTGGTCATAAATGGAACCTACAAATCGGGGCTTCCTGCGATAGCGTATATCAGGATTTAGTGGAATTGGGGGAAGAAAAAGATTTTGGAGCTGTGGCCTTGGTCGGGCAAAAAACATTCGATGATGTCCATAAAATCCGACCGTATTTCCCCTACTATAACTGGGTGAATTTTATAAGTACGGTGGGGTATGCAGACCGTGTGTTGATCGGATTGGATAGCGGCAGGGTGTCGGCTATATACGCCGGCGGGGCAATGCTCGATTCAGTGGGTTACTGGCCCCGGAATCTGGATGACGAAGTAGCTATCATACATCACGGAGATACCTTCGATGAACTGGAACAGGCCTTCGAAGCCATCCAAAACCATTCGCATTACCAGACCTATCAGTATTTACTGCCAGACAAACCACTTCATCTGCCGTTTGATCCGGCCATGAGGGACATAAGCCTATGGTATTTCACCTTTCAGGAATATTATTCCTCTGGGGAGTTGAAAGGCCATTCTGAGGTCAGGCTGTATTTTGAGAATGAAAAACTGGTCCGGATCAATCACACGTTCACCGAGAACTAACCGGTCTGAGAAAGAAGCATTAAATTGAATTCAAATCTGATATTGTCCTAATATTGAAGGATTTGGCAGACCACCCCAAATGGTTTGCTTCATCCAACGTCCACAGGACCCTGTGTGCGCGGCTACATTCAGTTATCACAACTTTGGGTATGTGTGACATTTGCCCCTTCATCTGCTTCGTTGCGAACTTTTTGAAATAGCTCACAATATCAAAGCCTGCCTGCCCTATATGCTGTCGTT
>CALGAA010000350.1 GCA_937952445.1 uncultured Bacteroidota bacterium
TCGTACCGCGATGAAGCCTTCTCCCAATTACGGGCCTCAGCGCGGGATTTTCCAACAGACCGCGAGGAAGCGTGGTATCTGGATCAGGCCGAAACCATTGTAGTGGATGCAGTCGGAGACAATGGCTCACACCAATACGGCCTCTCCTACTTTGGCCGGGTGTCGTACAATTTTCAACATAAATATTTGTTGTACGGGACTTTTCGGGCTGATGGAAGTTCGAAATACCAGCAAAAATGGGGATATTTCCCCACCGTCGGACTGGGTTGGGTCGTATCCGAAGAAAACTTTTTCGACATTCCTGGAATCGACTATCTTAAGTTGAGAGGTAGCTGGGGTGAACTCGGCAACGACAAAATACAAGCCTCGGATGGGGCCAGGACGACCCAGGTCGTGAACACTGTTTTTGATAATCAAATGGTCCCGGGCACCCAAACATCGAATATATTTTCTTCGTTGAGATGGGAGGTTGTCGAAGAATTAAACTTCGGATTGACAGGATACCTGTTTGACAATCGCCTGACCCTGGATGCAGACTATTATACCCGTGACACCAAAAACGCCGCCATTCGCGTGAACATCCCGCTGATCGGGGGAAGTGTCCTTCGCAATGTGGGGGTCATTCGCAACTCAGGTTTGGAACTGGCCCTGGATTGGTCTGACCAGATCCGCGATGGCTGGAATTACAGCATCGGTGGAAATATAGCGACGCTCAAAAATGAAGTCATCGACCTGTTTGGTCAGCCCTACATCGATGGAGGTACTGCGGAGTTTAGGCAACGCTCGATTATCGGTCAGCCGCTGCTTGCTTTCTATGGTCGCGAAGTAGTAGGCGTTTACCAAAATGAATCAGAGATCAATTCCGATCCCATCGCGCAGGAAAACAACCTGGAACCCGGCGATTTCAAATTTAAAGACCAGAACAACGACGGCGTGATCGATGATGCTGACCGGGTCGTACTGGGTTCATATATACCGACCTTAATGTACGGTTTCAACCTTGGAATGAGCATCCATAACTTCAGCATTACAGCCAATTTCTTCGGTCAATCCGGAAATTCCATTCTCAACCGAAAACGGGGAGAGTATATCTTTACGAATGATACCAACCTCGATGCCGATTTGGCGATAAACCGTTGGCACGGGGAAGGCACATCCAACAAATATCCCTCAGCGAACGGGCTTCGAAAAGGGTGGAATCAAGCTTTGAGTGATTACTATATCGAAGACGGTTCCTTTTTCCGCATTCAGAACGTAACCCTCGGATATACCATTCCTGGTAGCGAATGGCTGGGAGGTAATTTCCCTGAAACGACCCTAACCCTCACCGCAGATCGACCGCTTACGGTGTTTAGTTACAATGGATTTAACCCGGAGGTGGAAGACGGAATAGACCGCCAAACGTATCCCATTCCTTCGGTATACACCCTGGGTTTGAATGTTAGATTTTAATCGCACCTTAAATTATAAAGTGATGAGAAAGATAAATTTCCAAATTATTCCAATCGGACTGATTGCCATGTGTTTATTTCTATTGAGTTCTTGCCACGATCGATTGGATCGTCCCGCTGAAAACAGGACGTTTGATGAAGCGATAGACTACAGCAATACGGCTAATATGATTTCTCCCCTGATCGGAGCCTACGCCGCTTTTCAATCCCGTGGCTGGGAACAATTTCCTTTGATTTCCGTACGCGGCGACGACGTAAATCATGGAGGATTGGGTGATCAGCAGGATTTTGCTGAAACAGATTATTTCAGGTACAACCAGGGTTACTGGATGTACAATTCGCTGTGGCAGACCATGTACAGCGATATTATTGACGGTATCGCAGCACAGGAACAAATTGACTTGTTCGCTGAACAAGCGACGGGCAGCAATCTATCTGCCCAGTACAAAGCAGAAATCGATGTCCTCAATTCTTACCTTTTATTCAACATATCAAGGGTTTGGGGGGATGTGTTTATTCCCGAAACTTCCAATCCATCTGACCTTTTATCAGCAGAGGTGGTGCCAAAAGCAGAAGTGATGCAACACATATCCGATCTGATGGATGCAGCGATTCCGGTGTTGCCTGATATGCGCCCCAACCAACGCACGGATTTACCCGGAGCCGTAACTAAATACACTGCATTAGCTGTAAAGGCCTTGGCGAATCTGGAATTGGAAAATTACCAGGGGGTAGCTGATGCCACTTCCCAGATTATAAACTCAGGCCTGTTCCAGCTTTATCCGGATTACTATCAATTGTTTAAAAATCCTGGTGAACTGAGCAACGAAAGCCTGCTCGAATTTCAATATTCAGATTTTGGTTCAGGAACTGGCACGCAAATTACCTACCTGATGGCCTTTTTTGGTCCACAAAGTTGGGATCCCAAAGTCGGAGAAATCAACGGAGGTTGGGGTTTTTATGAGCCTAGCCTGAAATACATCAAATTTATGCTTGATCGGAACGACCGTGAACGACTCGTTACCACCGTGCTTTTTACACCCCGGGGAATAGCAGAAATCAAGAAAGATCCAGCCTATGCTAACCTCCCGGATTGGATCTCAAATGAGACCCCATCTGGTGATGTCATCAATGATTACGCCCGCGCCATGTTTGCCAGTGGCAAGCACTATCTGCCCTCAGAACAAATCACACCGGGACGTACCGCCTGGGCGAATGACAAGAATATGCAGGTCATTCGATATGCCGAAATATTGTTAATGCACGCCGAAGCCGTTGCAAGGGGTGCTTCCAGCAATGCGATTTCAGCGGACGAAGCGGTGAACTTGGTCCGGACAAGGGCTGGCTTATCACCTCTGAGCAACGTTACGATCGACCAGATTCTGGATGAAAAATTAGCAGAACTGGCTATGGAATGGGGAATCCGGTATTACGACATGATCCGGACAGAAAATTATGACGAACTATCGTACGATGGCCGGAATTTTACCGTGGACAAAACCTATCTACCCTACCCGCTGGCCCAGGTCGATATATTACCCGGCCTGAGTAAATAATGGAGTTGACGTGTTAACTGAAAAAACTTTTATTATGAAAACGATCCACTATATTTTCTTTCTGATTTCATTTCTCATTGCTGTGGTGGCTTGCGATACAGGGATTGATCCCATCACCCCATTCGATCCGGGCCCTGACGAAACAGCTCCTGAAATAACCATACATTATCCGGCTGAGGGTACTCAAATCAGGGTATTGGAAGAGATTGCAACCATCGAAATAAAATTTGAAGTCGTCGATGACATTGAAATCGGAGAAATCAAACTCCTCATCGATGGGACCGAAATTGCGTCATTCACAGATTTTAAGGATTATCGCCGGGTAATCGAAAGCTATATTTATGATAATGTCACCAACGGGGAGCACGTCCTCACGGTTCGGGCTACCGACCTGGCTGGAAAGACATCGGAGACATCAGTGACCTTTATGAAAGTCTCTCCCTACAGTCCGTTGTATGACGGTGAAATCCTCTACATGCCTTTTGATGGGGACTACGTGGATCTGGTGAATCTGCAATCAGCCACGGTTGTGGGTAATCCTGGCTTTGCAGGAGAAAGCGTTATCATGGCGGAAGGGGCAAATGCCTATGCAGGCGCCGAAGGAGCCTATCTGACCCTTCCCGGTGAAGCTTTACAAAGCCAAACTTTTTCGGCAGTATTTTGGATGAAAATAAATGCTGTACCGGATCGTGCCGGAATCCTGGTTATGGGACCGGAAGACACAGCAAATCCGAATGCCCAAAACGACCGGACATCCGGGTTCCGATTTTTCCGGGAAAATGCCGGAGGAAGGCAACGCTTTAAACTCAACGTTGGTTCTGGAGAAGGCGACACCTGGGTGGATGGGGGTGAAGCGGCAGATGTAGATCCTACACAAGATGAATGGGTGCATATGGCCTTTACCATAGCAGAAGACAAAGCTTCCGTCTATATTGATGGCCAATTGGTCAAAGAAAGCACATTTCCGGGGATCGATTGGAGTGGTGCTAATTTGCTTTCCATCATGTCCGGTGCCCCTCGATTTACCGGGTGGAATCACCTATCTGACCGAAGTTACATGGATGAACTCAGATTATTTAACCGGGTTTTGTCCATCGAGGACATCCGACATATAATTGCCGTAGAAACCGGGGAAATTGTCACCAGCTATGAACCGGAGTACGGGGAGATATTTCGGATGAAGTTTGAAAATGATTACATCGACCTCGCAACCGAAATGGAGGCTACCGCCGTCGGCAATCCTTCCTTCAGAGATGGTGTGGAGGGCATGGCTTACCAGGGCGCTGAAAACTCGTATCTCACATTCCCCGCCGCCCACCTGATGAACGAAGAATTCAGCGCTTCATTCTGGATGAATATCAACGCTGATCCTGATCGTGCCGGAATTCTGGTCATCGGACCTGAGGATACCGAAAACCCGGACGCCCAAAATATTCGCACGTCTGGCTTCCGTTTCTTCAGAGAAAATGCCGGGGGTATGCAACGCTTTAAGCTCAATGTGGGATCGGGAGATAAGGAAACCTGGTTTGACGGAGGAGAAGCCGCTGATGTGGATCCTACCACTGACGACTGGGTACACTTTGCGTTTGCTATTTCGCAGGATCAAGCCGCTGTATATATCAACGGGGAGATTGTCAAAGAGGATGCGTTCGATGGGATTGACTGGACGGGCTGCGATTTTCTATCCATCATGTCCGGAGCTCCTCGTTTCACGGGATGGGATCACCTCTCTGACCAGAGCGCCCTGGACGACCTTATGATATTTGATACCTTCCTCACTCAGGAAGATGTACAGCAAATAATGCAAGACACACCCTGATTTGAAACGTAAAACGAATATTTATTTCGGGGCATAACATCGAAATAATCTCAGAAACGGGAAATTTTATTGAATGAATCGATATCGGATTGGATTGGCGGGGGTCGCAATATGGGTACTTATTTTTTCGTGTCAGAAAGACGATCCCCAGGGTCCTCCCCCGCCCGATCTTATGATCCAATACGCGCGATTGGGTACCGAATCCATCCTTCATGAAGCCACCGTTTCACCGATGGGAAATATCGTGGTGGGTTTTTCGAAAGCGGTAGACCAACCCGCCACAGACCTGCTTTTGTTGCGGACAAATGCCGGACCCGTGCTCACCAGTCAAACATGGAGTGCCAACCAGAAGGAAGTAACTATTTCCAATTCGAGTCCCTGGCAAGAAGGCAATTCATACCAATTGTTGATCAGTGACCAAATCAC
>CALGAA010000351.1 GCA_937952445.1 uncultured Bacteroidota bacterium
ATTCCACGATTGGGTCAGGAACTCGGTCAATACCTGGGCAAGGCGTCCGTCTCTACCACGGTGTTGTTTGTCAACGATGGTTCTACAGATGGAAGCCTGGATCTCATACGGAGGATTTGTAGTACTCAAGAAGAATTCCACTATATTTCCCTGGCAAAAAACGGAGGGCTAAGCGCAGCTCTCAAAGCGGGGTTTGATTACGTCAACACTCCTTTGGTAGGGTATATGGACGCCGATCTCCAGACCCTTCCGGAAGATTTCGAAATTTTACTTCCCTATATCAAAAACCACCATCTGGTCAATGGAGTACGGACAAATCGTGCAGATTCGGTAGTCAAACGACTCTCGTCCTCGATCGCCAATGGTGTGCGTAAATTATTCACGCGGGACGGTATGGATGATACAGGCTGTCCACTCAAAATTATGCGTACAGTAACCGCAAAAAACATCCCCATGTTCCGGGGTTTGCACCGATTTCTACCCGCCATGGTTATGTTGCAGGGAGGTGAAGTCATTCAGGTACCGGTCCGGCATTTTCCACGGGAAGCTGGAAGCCCCAAATACGGGTTGTGGAACCGGATATGGGGGCCATTACTCGATTGCTTTGCCTTCTTATGGATGAAAAAAAAGTACATCAATTATGAAATTAAAGAAGAAGGATGAGTTCCTGGATCATTTTCACCATTGGCTTTCTGGCCCAGCTTTTATTTTCCAGTCGGCTTATCGTCCAATGGATTTTGTCAGAGAGATCCAGGAAAATAGTTACTCCGTCGATATTCTGGAAGCTCAGTTTGCTGGCCTCCTTTCTATTATTCGTTTACGGTTATTTTCGGCAGGATCTTGCCATCATGCTCGGCCAGGCACTGACCTATTTTATCTATATTCGCAACCTTGACTTGCAGGGTGAATGGCAAAAATCACCCCGGTTTATTCAATACTTTTTATTGTTTTTTCCTGTACTCATCGTGGTGTATGGATACAATAACGGCAAGTACGACCTTTCGTTGTTGCTTCACAATCAGGCTATCCCGCCATGGTTGATGATTCTTGGCATCACCTCCCAGATCCTATTTACGTTTCGATTTGTATACCAATGGATGTATTCCGAAAAAGTCAAAATCAGTGATTTACCGATCGGTTTTTGGAGAATCAGTGCCGTCGGGGCCTTTCTAATCCTTATTTATGCGGTGTTTCGAAAAGATCCGGTGCTTTTTATCGGACATATTGCGGGAATGACTATATATCTGCGTAATATATTTATCTACAAAAATTCAATCGCATGAGGATCGAAGAACGCCATTATCCCATCATCATCCTGGTACTTTGCGCACTTATTTTCCTACCCCATCTGGGCATTTTGCCGGTAAATATCATGGAAGCACGAAATTTTATTTCAGCGCGTGAAATGGTATACGATGGTAATTGGATTCTAACCACACTCAATGGCGAACCCCGGTATGAAAAGCCCCCTTTACCTACGTGGCTTACGGCGTGGAGCGGGTTGTTGTGGGGATTTGACCACGTAGGTGCTCTAAGATTGCCGGCTGTTCTGATGGCCATTATCCTCACCTTTTTCACCTATTTATTGGGAAAACGACTCACCGGGAATCCGTATTATGCCCTTGTGAGCGCACTGGTTTTGATCACTTCGTTTTATATTACCTGGTCTGGTCGAAACGGGCAATGGGATATATTTACCCATGCCTTTATGATGGTTGCGATCTACCAATTTTTCCTGCTATTTACAAGTCCGGATAAAACACATCTCCACGCGCTGCTTTCCGGATTATTTTTGGGTTTATCTTTTCTGAGCAAGGGCCCGGTGTCTCTTTATGCGTTGTTCTTACCGTTTCTGATTGCATTCTGGTGGGCGCTTCGGTTTGGAAACACGGAAAAACGGCGATCTAAAAATCGGTTGGTTCCATTGGTTCTATTTGTGAGTACTGCGTTGGTGATTTCGAGCTGGTGGCACTTATACATTTATTTTCAGGATACCCAGGCTGCCACGGCCATCACCTCGAAAGAGATCAATAACTGGAATAACTATAATGTCCGACCGTTTTATTACTACTGGAATTTTTTTATCCAGAGTGGTGTGTGGACCATTATTGCGTTTGTGGGCTTGTTTTATCCTTACCTACGAAACAGGGTTTTCCATAAAAAGGGGTATACCTTCACCCTCATCTGGACCCTGGCATCAGTCGTCCTTCTCTCGTTGATCCCGGAAAAAAAAGCCCGGTATTTGTTGCCGGTTTTGATTCCACTGGCTTTAAATTCGGCCTTTTATCTGGAGTATTTATTCCGGATGACGCGGAGAGGTGTCCTGTCCAATTGGGAAACGATACCGTTCAAAATCCAGTTTGGATTGATCGGTATAATTGGAATTCTGGTCCCTTTTGGAGGGTTTTGGTACCTTAAAGACACCATAAAAGGAAACTGGATTTGGTTTATTCTGTTGAGTATTTCTCTTTTCATCCTGGGATGGAAAATAATAGGTGCTGTACGGCAAAAAGAGGCACCGAAGGCCTTTTTTCTCACCCTTTCCTTTATGGTTGCATTGATCATATTCGGCCTGCCCCTCTCAGATTCACTGGCGGACAATCCCGAATACAGAAGTATGCATCACCTGGAACAATGGCAGGATTCTACGGGATTACCTGTATACGAATTTGAAGAATTCAGCCCGGAAATGATCTGGGATTACGGACAACCCATTCCTGTGGTCAAAAACCAATTGGATTCCACCGCATTAGGCACCGATGCTTTTGGTTTGCTGGCATTTGAAGGGTCTCTGGATACAATCAAAGCATACTTCCCGGGGCATCAGGTCCAAAAAATTGGATATTTTGATGTCAACAACAGAGGCCGCGCGCAGGGAGGCCACAAAAGTCGGCTGTACCGTGACTTTTATCTGCTCGTGAGGGATTAAGTGCATCAGCCCACGAGTGCACCGGCCCACGAGTGCACCAGCGCACTATCATGCATCCGGGAACTTCAAATAGCTG
>CALGAA010000352.1 GCA_937952445.1 uncultured Bacteroidota bacterium
CCGTTGTAATTGCTCGTGGTATGTAAGGGTACATGAGCGTCGCTGATATAATGTCCCATATCGGCACACAATCGGAGGATAACTTCCTGATTTCCGGCTTTCATCTCGCTGACCAGACGATCGTATAATCGTTCTATGTAATATGGAACTATGCCATGGTGCTTCAGGGAATCGACAAAATACAATTCACCTTCCAGATCCGGATATAGAAAGGAGGAAACCATTACCGGCGTGTCGGGGTACGTACCAAACATCTCCTGGCGGATGGCAAAAGAATCGATCGATAAATGCACTTCATTTGTCCGGAAAACCATCCGGCTATTTTCTACCCACTGTGGCTTGAGAACAATGACAGAATCCGAGGTTCTCCATTCCCAATGCCCCGTCATCATCCGATCAAGTTCATAATCTCCGGTCAACAGACACGAATCATTTTCATACCACCGATCAAGATCAATAAAATGACGCGGTCCTTCCGCAGGGTTGGCATACCGTCGTTTATCCGGATCGACTGCATGAACCCGTAAATATTCAATATTGGATTTGAAAAAGCGATTGAGGGGAGGTGGAACGGTCAAAACGGCATAATAGTTGATCTTTCGATGGGCATAAAATCCCCAATCCAACCCGGAAAATGATAATCCGGTCAGAATCAAACACATATAAATCAACCAACTCTTACTTTTGCGTTCCAAAGCCCTTTAAAGATACAAAATGTTCGTATCCGGTGAAAATATTTTGCATCAAAAGGTGTTGGGTCAGAAAAATCGTTTGATCGTTGCTGTCGGTATAATACCGTTCCACGTTTTGGGTGGACGGGACGTCTTCGAGATAATCGATCCATACGGTGGGGTAAAACTCCAGCTTTTGCGTCTCTCCATTTCCACTTGTAACGATCAGAGTGCAAAATGGTATGGAAGCATCAAGAACAGACCGTTTGGATTCATCGAGGACCGCTTCAGCGAAGAGTTTGTTAAGTTGGTCGCGGTAAGCTTCGACCAGGTACGGGTGGACAGTAACGGGCCGGGCTGAAGATTCGTAAAATGGCTTTACGGTATACCCCTCATCCGTTTTCTCCAAAATAAAACTTTGATCCTGCCGGCTGGGATAATCGACGGTCAGGGAATGGATGGTTCGGACGTGTTCGAATATGCGTCTTGATTTCCATTCGTTGGAGGACATAATATACCGGGATCTGAGGCTCCCTTCAAACCCCGGAATGTTGACGATGACGGGCCACTCCGAATCCTCGCGAATCATAAACGTTCCCCGTTCATCCGGTGTGACCCCACCCACATAAAAAACCATCATGGAATTGCCATTTTTCCCTTTCACATCAAATCGAACCCCATTACTACTTAAATCCCGAACTACATTGTCCAGCGCAGAGGTCGGGATCAAAGCTGATACTCTTTGATTGTGTATCGTGGCCAATAAATTATTCACCGCATGCGTCCTGGCACTTTCCCCATTTATCATCCAACCCGATTTTTGTCGTTCCAATACTTGCCGGTTTCCCTCCCGATCGAGTATATCAATCTGATGAATTGCAGCTGTATCGGGGATATGAAGGGTCAATTCTTTTCGAATTTTACCGGAATTACTCCCCCGAAGCATCCACCAGGTCAATCCTCCTAAAATAAGAACCAATATTGTAATGCTCACTCTTAATTTCATATCCCTGCGTATTTCTTTTTGCGCCAAAATCGCCAACCGAAGGAGAACAACATGATCAGCACAATCGGATAAATCGCGTTGATGGCCTGTATCCAGGTTCGGTGCTTATCCACCTCTTGCTGATTCAACAATCGCAGCTCCAGTTTTTTTGCCCGCAACGGCAAGATGGTCTGCATCCCTGTCAAATATTCCACGGCATTGTCCAGGAATGCTTTATTATCAAAGGTATAATTTTCATATGGATCAAATCCCAGAGGCTGGGGTTGCCGACGTTGTGGATCAAATCCATTCCTCGCAATATCTCCATCGGACACCACCAGGATCCGGGTAGGTTCGGATTTCGCCTTAAAGGTGAGACCCAACTCATCCAGGCCCTCTTGCATACCCGTAGTCACTCTGTTTTGGTAGAGCGATTCAAATTCCCCTTCCACCAGGTAAGCCATGGCGAGATTGGAGTGATTGAACGCTGACAAATCGGGTTCATATCGCACGATAT
>CALGAA010000353.1 GCA_937952445.1 uncultured Bacteroidota bacterium
TCGCTTTCCCTTCCCTGGAGCGAGGGAACCAATTCAAACGCTTTATCGAAGCGAACCAGGTCCCACCATCTTTTGGCTTCAAATGCAAACTCGAGCAACCGTTCTTGCAGAATGGCTTCATCATTCTCGGCTTGTGACCCACTCACAAATTCAAAATTTGGGAATTGATCGCCATACGCTCTTTGTCTGATTTGATTCAGTTCATCCGAGGGATCTTGCCCCAGGGCGTTTTTGGCCTCAGCCTTGAGCAGTAGCAGGTCTGCATATCGATACACCACGATGTCATCCAAAAACTTTCGTACCCCTCCATCTACGATACCTTGCCCTTTCAGGACAATGGTTGTGATATAGGTCGGTTGTCCATCTTCCTGGGCATAAATTTCCAAAAAACTGGCATCCCGCCTTTGATCATCCTGATGAAATTGATTCCGGACCAATTCTGTAGGCGCCCACCAATTCAATCCACCAGCAGCGCCGATAATGTCGCGCGTATCCTGATCCACCGAAGAGCGAATATCATTTGCTCCGATATACATATCTGCAAAGTAAGTATTGGTTGTATATTCAATATCCTCGAAGTGTACCACAAACATCACCTCTTCATTCCCTTTGTTGTCGTAATCAAATATTCTACTAAAATCATCCAGGAGCGTAACCTGCGAATTTTCAGCTTCATTGAGGGCATTCAGTGCTGTAGTAAAATCAGACTGACCACCATCCAATACCTTTCCTGTCCACAAGTACACGTCCCCTTTCAACACATTTAGTGCTGGCTTAGACCACAGACTGCGATTTTCATTGAATTCGTTTGATGAAAACAAACCATTTGCCTGATCAATGTCGCTTTTGATCAATTGAAAAACCTCAGCGACAGGTCTTCTTTCCTGGAAGGTGGTTTCAGCATCGAAACCTTCGGTGGGTTCGGTAATCAACGGAACATCGCCCCATGTTTTAGCCATGAGAAAATACATATACGCACGCATGGCGTAAGCCTGAGCCAACACATCATTTTTGTCCGCCTCGCTGTTAAATGGAATATCCGGGACGTACTTAATGATTAGGTTGGCAAAGGAAACAACCCGGTACATAGACTGCCAATGCAGATCGGCGTTGGTTTCTGTAAGCGTATTCTCGAAGTATTTTATCCGATAATCAGCGTTTTGCAACCCATCACCCATCACCTCGCTCCGGGCTTCACCGAGGAGAATTATGTTAGCGCGCATAAAAACTCGAAACTGGGAATACATCCCGTACAGGCCTCCGATGGCATCGTCTTCACTACTCCAAAAGGAATTGACCGTAATAATGCTTTCCGGCTCAGCCTCTATAATATCATTGCATGAATAGTTGCAGAATGTGGCAACTATCAACAAGAGGTATAAATTAAAGATCTTTTTCATTTTTACTTATTTTGATGTTTAAAACATGGCTTTCAACCCAAACGTAAATACTCTGGGTACCGGATACCGACCATTGTCGTATCCCCCATCCTCGGGAGCGAGTCCTCTGTATTTGGTAAAATACTTGAGGTTATTTCCGGTTAAATTGATTCTCAAATTTTGAAAGCCAACTTTGTCGGAGATGAATGATGGGATGTTATAACTCAAGGTAATTTCACGAACCGCCAGGTAATCGCCTTTTTCGTAGTACTGTGAATTACCATTACCATTGTTAAGATTTCTGGGGTCTCCTCTCCAGATATTCGCATTCACGACCTGGTCAGCCCAGTAATACCGGGCAATATCGGTTTGGTCACCCTGCTCCTGCCATGATCGGAGGATGTCACTGGAGGCATTATTATACCCGATAAACTGACCGTTCATCATAGCCCGGGTATAGTTGAATATGGTATGCCCGGTGGTGTAATCCATTCTCAGATATAGGTTCAGACCTTTAAATGACATGGTGCTAGCTAGTCCTCCAGTCCATTTCGGGTAAATGTTTCCCATATAGACTTTATCTCTTGGATCGATCACGCCATTATTGTCAACATCCAACCAATCAATATCTCCACCTCCTTTGGTTTTGTCTGCCGATGGCACCAATTCATCACGGGGCGCCGCAGCTGCTTCTTCGTCGGTGGCAAATACTTTCACAAATTGGTATCCATAAAGCTCCCCTACCGGATAACCTTCTTGAAGGCCACCTCGCCACACGTAATCTCCTACCTCCGGATCGTAGATATTAAAACCTCCAATTCGGTTATTTTCGTTGTCATTTTCAGGTAGCTTGACGATGGTATTTTTATTGAATGAAGAGTTCACCGATAAATCCCATGTGAAGTCCCCTTTTTGTATGATGTTCGTTCCCAGCTCTATCTCCACACCCTGATTTTCCAGACTGCCCAGGTTGGTCAGGATACTACCAAATCCGGTGGAATAGGGTAATGCGAGTGAGGTGATCAGGTTATCGGTCACCCTGTTGTAATAGTCAAATATTAACTGAAAGCGGTCCTTGAACAAACTGGCATCAAACCCAAAATCAAAGGTAATGGACTGTTCCCATTGAAGGTTTTGGTTGGCCAGGGTTGTGTACTCTATAGCTGCTGAACCATCGTACGTAGATCCGACACTGTACTGACCTTGAGCCTGGAAATCGGAAATATTTCCCAGGTTTCCGTTCACACCATAGCTAGCACGCAATTTCAGACGGTTCACCCAATCGTTGGAAACCCAGAATGGTTCGTTGTGAATATTCCATCCCATAGAAACACCCGGAAAAAAACCCCACTTATTGTTTTCACCGAGATTGGAGGCACCATCGTACCGTGCATTGAGGGTAAACAAATATCGTCGATCAAAATCGTAGGTTATCCGACCGAAATAACCGAATATAACCTGTTCGGTAGCCGTGCTATTTATGCTAACTGGTTCGGCTGAAGCATTTAATGTCGGAATCAGATCACTAGCTGCTCCCCGTCCAGAGGCATTTAGATTGCGACTATTCCGTGAAAAGTAAGAGACCCCGGCTTTCGCTTCAAAGTTATGTCTCTGAATCAATTTGCTGTAACTCAAAGCAGCGTCCAACTGGTTTTGATCCCGTTTGGAATATGCTCCAGAGGCATCTCGACTGTCCACAAATTGAACCGGCGAATTAAAGTAGGACATTTGAAACGCATTGCTCTCTCCTACCCGGTAATACAGCGAAGCGGTGGGTTCGAAAATCAAATCTGGTAAAATCTCCCAGGTCAGCCCACCGGATACGGTCATCAGATTGTCTTGATTGTTGTTCCTGGACCGGGAAAGGTGATAGGCTGGATTACCCAGTGATCGGTTAAATCCAGGCGCCAAAGTTCCATCTTCATACCGGTATTTTGCGGTATTGGGTAAGGCCAGAGCTCTTTCAAACAATTGATTAACGCTGAATACCTCATTATCGGAAAACCGGCTAAAATTAAGTGAACCGTATGCGTGCAAATTACTTCTAAGCTCTACCCGGCCGGTGAGATTCGCGGACCAACGTTGAAAGTCGGTGTTAAGCGCGATACCGTTGATTTTGGCATATCCTACGCCCAAATTAAAGGTGGCTTTGCTGGTTCCTCCAGATAAATTGAGGTAATGGTCATGCGTTATTCCCGTTTGAAACAATACATCTTGCCAATCCACATCGTCAAAAATTATCGTCTTGCTGGGATCAAGAGGGTCTGGCATACTTTGCCATCCTTCGTTCAGCTTGTGTTCGTTCTCGGGAGATAGATACTGCGTAGTAAACCCAGTACTATTGGACAAATCATTTCCTGTCCCCATGGGAAAGGCGCCATCCAAATTGACCAAACGATTGGGATCCTTCTCTCCTGTCGCCGCGAGGCTCAACCGGCTAAAGTATATAAAGTCCCTGGCATTGAGTACGTCATATTTCTCACGCAGTTCAGAAAATCCTAGCGAATAATTATAGCTTATGACGCTCTTTCCTGCTACGCCTTTTTTGAGCGAAACGATGACCACACCATTGGAGGCTCGAGCTCCATAGATCGCGGTAGCCGCAGCATCTTTCAATACCTGCATGGACTCAATATCTGCTGTATTGACTCCGTCCAAATTATCGCGAATCACCCCATCCACTACGTACAGGGGCTCTGCACCATTGGGATTGTTAATCGATGTACCACCCCGTACGATCACGCGGGGTGAAGCCCCGGGTTGACCGGAAGTGGATTGGACACGTACGCCTGATACGGTTCCTTGCAGGGCCGAAGTGGCATCTCCAAAGACCGTATTCTCGATCACTTTGT
>CALGAA010000354.1 GCA_937952445.1 uncultured Bacteroidota bacterium
AGGTCACTTTTTTTGACAGTTCCATAACCCACGACGACCACCTCATCAAGGGTTTGTAAATCTTCCTGCAGTGTTATCGTCAAATCCCTGCGACCACTGATCGGAATTTCCCGGCTTTGGTAGCCAATGTAGGACACGATCAGTACATCGTGTTCTTCCACGTCTTCCAGTACAAATCGTCCATCGAAGTCGGTACTGGTTCCCTTGTTGGTTCCCTTGACCAGAATGTTGACGCCGATGAGTGGTTCTCCCGCTTGATTTTTAACGGTTCCCGTGATATTGATCACCAAGCGTTTTTGGTACACATCCAAAGCAGAGCGGGTATGCAACTGATTTACGATCTGGGATTCACGGCGAGCGAGGGACTTTTTTTCATTGTCGATTATCCGGCTGAGGTGCTGGATCATGTTGTCCAGTGACTCGATACCTTCCTTGTCGTTTTTATATAAAATGACGTAGCGGTCTTCGAGGATGGTGTACTTGAGCTCGGTGTGGTGGAGTGCCATTTCGAGGGCCATGTCGATATTTTCCGCGCCCTCTTCGGACACCTCTACCTCCACGGATTCGACGATTCTCCGGTCATACGTAAAAAGCACGTTGTACTTCTCTTCCCATTTTCGGATCAGTTCAAGCAGGGCTTTTTTCTCACCCTGTGGGATAATACGATGTTCTTTTGTAAAATCAGGCCCGGCATTAGCTCTGGGGGATAAATCAAGAAATGAGATACCCATTACCAATAGGAAGCCTATGGTCAATTTCCATTTCATGGTTGAACTTTTTATGTAATTAATTTGGTGCTACGATTGCAGCCTTATTTTATAAGATTCACAATTCCATCTTTTTCTTCCATACGAACGCCCAGCGAGAGTTCAAGGGCGCTTCTCATAACTTCCCAATTGGCGTAGGGAACACCTACATCCATGGGAATATTTAGCATGGCGGTATCCCGGACGACAAATTGTTTGCCGTAAATCCCTTCCAGTCGAATCAGAATTTCTTTCAGGGGTGTATCCCTGAATTTCAATTCCCCTTCTGTCCAGGAAGCCGCTTCGTTTTTCCCGACCTGTTCATATTTTTCAATATTATCGCTCCCGGCTCGCTTGATGATCCGCTCTCCGTGGTTCATGACAAGAGACGTTTCTTCTCCGGAAGGCGTCTGAAGGTCGAGTTTGATCTTACCGCTGTGAAGGTAAACATCCGTTCCCAAGACGTCTTCCCTCACATTAAACGAAGTCCCGAGCACCTGAATACTGGCGGATTTGCTCCTTACATTCAAGGGAATATCCGGCATGTGTGCGATGTCAAAAAAGGCTTCTCCGGTAAGTTCGATTTCCCGTACCTGATCCTTTTCCCAGTTGGCGTTCCAACGGATGCTTGAGTTCGCATTGAGCAGAACCTGGCTCTGGTCTGACAAAGTGACTTGCAGGGTTTCTCCGTTCCCCGTGGCGTATTCTTCCCACCCCAGATCCTTCGGTATCAACCAGACGGAGGCTGCGATTGCTATAGCTATCGTGGCGGCTGCGGCCCAGGCTATCCTGAACATTCTTTTATTTGTCCCCGGGTTCTGACCCGGCTTTTTGGAATCCGGTAAAGGGTGTTTTTCCTGAATATCCTGCCACTGGTCCCTGAGGGAACCGTCTATCCACATTCGAACGTTTTCATCCTCCGCTAAATCCAGCAATTCATCCAGTTCCGAATTGGAAATGGCGTTCCGGGTGTATTTTTCATACAATTCCCGGAACCTATTGCTATCTCTGGTATCCTTATCCATTCAATATTTTTTTTCACAGAAAAATCGATAATCTTCGATTTTGCCGTTAATTATTGGGTAGACGTAATGACCCGCGAAGTGTCCCAGTGGTTTTTGATTTTTTTTTAAAAATTTAATGCTATACCTTTGAATCCGGGTCAAAATTTGAGGAGGGTGACAGGAGAGGGATCGTTGATACTTTTTGTGCTCGGTAAAACAGAGCAATGAGAACTGCTCCAGCCAGTAGGAATTTATCCTGGCAGAGTGGGAAAAGGGGTGAGGAAAGCAGGCCCCGGATGACCCCGGAAAAATGTACATCCACCATAAATGTTAAAAGTTCGCTTGAAAGTCGATTAAAATACCGAAGAACACAATGGATGGGATAGAAGAAATTCTGAAAGTTTATGAAAAGCGCATCTATGCTTTTTTCCTCAAAAACACGAAAATACCGACTACGGCGGAGGATCTGACGCAGGATGTGCTGATGAAGCTTTGGATTCGTCGCAAGAGTCTGGAGAATGTTCAGAATATGGATGGATACGTCTTTGGGATCGCCAAAAACCACGTCATTGACCATTTGCGAAAAGCGAAAACAGACCGCAAATATCGGGATGCCCTGGAGCGCGAAATGAATATTCAGCAGCCCCTGGCGCTCGAAAACATCATTTATAAGGATTATAAAAGCATACTCGAAGGACTCCTGGAGGAACTGCCGCCCCGGCAAAAAGAAATCTTCTTGTTGAGCCGGATGAAGGGATTGTCCCACGAAGAAATAGCCGATCAATTGAATATTTCCAGTAAAACTGTCCGCAACCATCTATTCCTGGCACTCAAGCACATCCGCGCGCATATGAATACCGATGCTATCGGTTTGATCGGGATTCTGATCCTGATGTCGTAATGTCAGTATCGGAAGGGAGTGCCGGGAGACCTGCTCACGTGGGTGCGGGCTTTACGTTATTCTCCACATTCTACATTGCGAATTGTCACTGACCATAATGGGATTTCTCACAACTTTGATTGGATTACCCGATCGAAGAAGCAAGTCGGAGCCAAATTCCGGCTCAACCGGAATCGAGTGAGGTTCATTCCTATTCGTTCAGGGAACTGAGAACGGCGTTCCAGAGATAGGCCTTCATAGCGGGACTTGCGTGAAGTGTTAGCTGAAGAAATCCTCTTCCCGGCCCAAGGGGGGAGGAGTTGACAAATTAAAAGATGCAGAAATACCCATAAGAATGACGATTTCGTGCGCTATCCGTTTCAGGATTTTTCCAATCACTTTTACCACATATTATTTCAAGAGCAACAATAATCCAGGTGATTAATCAGGTCAGTATCATCTTATCTCTAAAATTAATTTTAGTATTTCTGAGCAGAGCTTAATTACCTTTTGATCGCTAAAATAAACCATTCGTTCAGTTGGTGGTTGATATTGAATTTTGAACAGGAGATTTTAAAGAAACCGGTCATTTCACGGGTCGAAAAAGGCAATTTATTTTGCCTTTGAATATCGTGTCCATCAGTGACGATAAATACTCGACTAAGTTCACATACTATTATACCAGTGTGGTAACTTTTTTTACGGCTCAAACGTCTTTATTATGAATTTTTTTATACCAGCTAAATTTTTATCTATGACGTATTTTAATCTTTTAATTACACTTGTTGTGGTCTGGTTTTGCCCGACGATTGGTTTATTCGGCCAGACGTCTTTTGACGTGTCTGGTGTTTTGGAAGATGAGACCGGACAACCCCTGGCTTATGCCAACGCTGTGGTCTACAGCACAGCCGACAGTTCGATCGTTAAAATGAATTACAGCGAAGACGATGGACAGTTTGAAGTCGCCGTAAATGAACCCGGAAATTATTTTCTGGAAATCACCTACGTGGGACTGGAGGGCTTCCGGTCACAGGCGTTTGAACTGAATTCGAATAACCCCTCCCGGAATTTTTCTACGATAGTCCTGGCGGCAAGGGGGGAACGACTCGATGAGGTCGTCGTGACCGCCCGTAAACCATTACTGGAAGTCAAGCCTGACAAAATGGTGGTCAACGTGGCGGGGAGCATCAATTCTTCCGGGAACAACGCCCTTGCATTGCTTCGTAAATCACCCGGGGTGATGATCGATCAAAATGAAAACATCAGTCTCCTGGGTAAATCTGGTGTTCAAATTTACATCAACGACAAAAAATCACCGCTTTCCGGGGATCAATTGGCTAATTTCCTCAAATCGATGCCTTCTGAGGATATCGAAAGCATCGAATTGATCACGCAGCCTTCAGCCAAATACGATGCAGAAGGAAATGCTGGGATTATCAATATCGTGCTTCGGAAAAGCCAAAACGAAGGTTACAATGCCAACGTGGCTTTGAGCTATTCCCAGGGTGAAAAGGCCAGCTACAATGGATCCCTGAACACGAATTATGCGCGACGAGAAGATGCTCTCGGTGAGGATGTCGCCGGTGAACGCGCTGGCAAGC
>CALGAA010000355.1 GCA_937952445.1 uncultured Bacteroidota bacterium
CCTGGAAAGTTTCGATGGGAATATGGGAGGCCATTACGATTTCCGCCTGGTGGTTTTCCAGATCTACCGTGACGTCTTCCACGCCTTCCACTGCCCGGAGGGTTTCCTCAACGTGGTTGCGACACCCGTTGCAGGTCATCCCTTTAATTTGATATGTATGTTTCATTTATGTAAGATTGAAGTAATAATGGAACATGAGCGGCAATTCTATTGTTTTCGTTTCTCAACAAAATGTTTTTCACACTCCTAAAAGGTGGTACAAACAGAGGTTTAATATAAGGATTTGCATGAAACCGTGTACAAGAATAATCCGGGGTGGGGATCTTAATGGTCATGAAATCCGGATGATTAATCTGGATTGATCATCTCCCACCGGGATTAATGAGATTATTGGAAGTTTTGACAGATCTCAGAAATTCCGGGGGGATACGTTTTCATAAGATAAGCCGGTTTAATCCAATATCGAAGGAGACGATGGCATTTTCGGGATGAAAAATAGCCGGGCTGTGGTGGATAATTTTGAATAAACGTCACCGGGGTGCAAGCGAGCATGATTACGATACCGTGACCGCATACTGCCAAATAAGGAGCAGGAATTAATAAACGAAACAGATTCTATGAAGATACCCGCTCAGCCTTGAATATGGGCGCTTCCACCTGATTGGTCAGCAAATCGTCAAACTCCTGGCGCTGACGGATGAGGTAGGATTCCCCGTCTTTGATCATCACTTCGGCGGGTAACAATCTCGAGTTGTAATTCGACGCCATACTAAAGCAGTAAGCTCCTGCATTTTTGAACACGAGAATATCTCCCGGCGAAATTTGATTGATTTTCCGGTTGTAAGCAAAGGTATCTGTCTCACAAATATACCCTACGACGGTGTAGAGCTTTGGAATGCCCGTCACATTGGATATGTTGATGATCTCGTGGTATGCGTTGTAAAACATCGGTCGGATCATGTGATTGAACCCGGTATTAATTCCGGCAAAAACCGTACTCGTGGTTTGCTTTATGATGTTGGTGGTGGCGAGAAAATAACCACTCTCGCTTACCAGAAATTTGCCCGGTTCAAAAACCAGAGTAAGGTCCATTCCGGTTTCTTTACAAAATGTATTAAACTTGTCCGACATCAGTTTCCCAAATTGGTCGATGTCGGTTTCGATATCGTTTTCCTTATATTTTACCTTGAATCCGGATCCAAAATCGATGTAATCCAGCGATGGGAAATGCCGGGCCTGGTTGAACAAGATATCAGCCGCGTATTGGAATACTTCTACATCCAAAATATCCGACCCCGTATGCATATGGATCCCCTCCACATGGATTTTTTGATTTTCGACGATGCGCAGCACGAGCGGCATTTGGTGTATGGAAATGCCAAATTTTGAATCGATGTGTCCCACAGAAATTTTGGAGTTGCCCCCGGCCATTACGTGGGGATTGATTCTGATGCATATTTTAAGGTCTGGGTAATGGTGTCCAAAATACTCCAGCATCTCAATATTGTCAATATTGATTCGAACCCCAAGACCAATCGCCTCTTCGATTTCGTCGATACCCACAGAATTGGGGGTGAATACGATTGCCTGAGGATCAAATCCGGCCAGCAGACTCAATTTGATTTCTTCTATAGAAACGGCGTCGATCCCACTGCCAAGACCGTGCATCAATTTCAATATATTGATGTTGGTCAGTGCCTTGCACGCATAGTTTATTTTAAGCTTTTCAACATCAAAAGCGTTCACCATTCGGTGGTACTGCGATTCGATTTTATTCGCATCGTACACGAAAAGGGGCGTTCCGTATTCTTGCGCCAGATCGGTAAAGGCCAGATTCTGGACTTTGTAAATGCCATCACTCAGATGCATAAGCTGTAATTTAGAATGTAAAGCGAAGGCAAAATTACGAATTATCTCGACAATAAAAGTATCGAAAGTCCATAGAGTAGGAGGAAGCCATCGATGACCCATCCATAATAGGTTTTGCCCGGCCTGTACTTGAGCTGAATAATCACCACACCAATCAAAATATAGACGGCTAAAATACCGATTCTGACCATATCTTCCAGGCCGAGCAGGTCAAATCCCATCGTCATGAAACCCGCCGCCAAAAAGATCGAGAACAGGGCTAAATTTTGACTGTTCTCCACTCCGATGGTATTGGGTATGGTTTTGAGCGAGTGTTCCCGGTCAAAATCAATGTCCCGAATGTCAAACGGAATGGCCAGGGCAAAGAAGAACAAGAGTCGGTCCAGCATTAAAAAATGGTATCCCCAATTCGTCGTCCATTCGGAGATTTTCTGAACAGGAATCGCATACGTAATGATGGTCCAGGTGAGCACCACGGCGGCGATTTTTATAAAAGGGTAATCCTTTAACCGCCTTCCTTTGTAGAGGGGGACGACGTACAAAATGGCCATGGCTGCCGGAAATAGCATGAACACCTGTACCATGTGATCAAGCGTCAGGTACAAAATCATCGATCCGATACCGCCCAGCAAACATACGAACCATAATATACCAGTGGCTATCGGTTCGTCGTCTTCTGGCATTTTCTCACCTGCTTTCCTGGTCTGAATTCCATGGTAGGTATAGATGAACACTGTCCCGGCCAGAATAAACCCCAAATACCTAAAGGGTACGGCCTGCTGCAGAAGAACAAAAGTTCCCCAGGTGCAGACCATGGCGGAAATTCCCAGCCACAGATGCGATTCCAGGATCAGTTGTCGAATATTAATACTCCTTCCGGACAACTATTCTTTTATTTTGGTTTAAAATATTTGAACGTTTCCGTCCCATCGATCATTAGCAGCGTATGGTAAATCAATTTGATCAGGTTTTCGATATCATCCTTATGTGCTGATTCTACAGTGGTGTGCATATATCGCAATGGTAAAGAGATAAGGGCTGACGGCACGCCTTCATTGCTGTACGCAAAAGCATCCGTATCTGTTCCTGTACTCCGTGATGCTGCTTCCCGTTGGAGTGGGATGTCATTGGATTCGGCTGCCTCGA
>CALGAA010000356.1 GCA_937952445.1 uncultured Bacteroidota bacterium
TTTTCCCACTTCCGCTCGGATACAGGCTGGTCCAGGTGGAGGGCGTAGAAATGGGAGACCGGATCACCAAGCGGTGATTCCAATCCCCCAGCGATATAAATCGTATGACCCACTAAGGCCCCGGTCATCATAGCTAGTGGCACAGGCAGTTGGGGATACGACTTGTCCAGCGTGATACGGCCGTTTTGGTACCGCACTCCAAGAACCCTATCGGTGTGCTCCTGAGCATCACTGCCCCCAATCAACACCACCTGATCGCCATAATTCACCGAAACACCATACCCCGCCGGAAACGGCAATCCCTGATCCAATTTTTTCCATTCCCCGGTTGGATTCTCCAGAGCGTAAATGTGGTCATACCATACTTTCTCACCGCCTTCCCACGGCATCCTTTCGGGAAAATTAGCCCCACCCATGCACAGCAGAGTACCATTGCTTACGCCGGCAAACATTCCAGCAAAACCCTCCTGTTCGGGGATGTCCGGAAACTGCGATACCTTAAGGGTGGATTGGCCATGAAGTAATGGAGCCGCAAAAAGGCAGAGGATCAGGTAAAGGACATGTTTGAGTTTCATAGTTTGGGTTTCAAAGGGATTCAAAAGAAATTTTATGCACGCTCCCCGGACCAGGTTCTCCGGTTCCTCCGGTCACGTATATACTAAGACCGTCCGGAGCAATACACATATTACTCGTGGCGGGAATACCGGAAGGAATGGAATCGATCAGATCGCCTCCAGCCCCGATCACCTGTAAGACGCCCATGCCATAGTGCGCCACCCACAATCGTCCGTGCGCATCCCACGCGATCCCATCGGGCAGGTTGGCGGTGAATGGCAACCGATCGGGATCTTCGGGAATCGGATTCTCGGGCAAATCCACAAACACCTCGAAAGATGAACGCAAAATACCCGGACCCGAAAGTTCAGCACTCAGAATCCGATTGCTGGTACTTTCTGCCACAAACAGTCGGTTTCCATCTCCAGACAACGCAATCCCATTCGGATAATCCAATTTTGCAGCGACCAACACCTGATCACCTTTCGGGGCGATATAAAAAACCTGACCAATCTCCCGCACGGAGTCCGTAAAATAAATGCCACCCCATTGATCGACGACCAAATCGTTGGGGGACTGGAACGGGAAATCGGCGCACACTTCCCTGGCTTTATACGCTATGAAATTACCTTTTGCATCCAGTTCGACCACCGACCGATCCAGGGTATCGCAGACGAGATGATGACCGTTCTCCAAAATCCGCTGTCCATTGGGGCATTGTAATCTGGCCCACTCCGTCAGTTTGCCGTCCCTACTGCTTCTCAAAATGGCTCCTCCGGTGAGGGTCGTAAAATACAAATTCCCTTCCCGATCCAGGGCTGGACCTTCGGTGTAGAAATCGAGATCGAGTAATTTCGTCCAGGTTGTTTTTATCTTCATTTTTTCTTCAAATTCACCATCCCAAGCTATTCCAAATCCTCCTAAATCATAAAATATCAGCGGCATCTGCGCCAATCTTACACCCCCAACATCCACGCATTCCGAACCCGTACCACATATAAACATATGATTGACTCGACTCACGTTCGACAATCCTTTCCTACGCTGCCGGATAGCAGGCGGAATCGGGCTTTACAATCCGGCCTCCGAAATATTATGGGCGGGAAGCCTTACTGAAAGTTCAATTTCGAATCACGCTCGGCAATCATTCCCTACGTACAACCCACCCACCCCGGAACCCATACGGGCAAGCTGGGCCCGTCTGGGCTGGCTTACCGATCGTTCCAATCTTCAAATGGGAACAAGGGTTTGCTGCGATATCGATACTCCAACTGCGTGGCATCGGCGCAAGTCAACCCAGGAGTATTCACCCGGATCATGGAAGGACAAACCGGCGCATACGCCGCTATAGGTGCCTGGACGCCCTTGGCGATGATCACATCGTACACCGACGGGTCAACGCCAAACGTGGTCAGTTGGCTGAGGCTAAAAGGCGGAATTCGCCTCGAGGTCAGCATCAGGGTGGAACCGCTCTCTGTTTGCAGAATGGCGATTCGCCCCATATTGTAATTGACCTGTCCACCGTGACGCACCTCCGATTCCCGAAATACCCCCGATCCCAGATAAATAATTTTTCCACTGACCGTAAAAGGCATATTTCTGGACCGATCCGTCTTTCCCCCCGCCTCCAGCGTAATGACCGCTTTCAAGCCATTGAGCTCACACATCTGCACCGCCACAGGATCGTACAGGCAGGCAAAATACCGGATATCGGGAAAGGGTTTCAGCGCCTGGAGCAAAACCGTACTATCGCCCGGAGATCCACCGCCCACGTTGTCGCCCATATCCAGTAGCAGAACCGGGGATTCCATTTCCCGGGACATTTCGACGGCCTTATGGGCATCCACCCGTTCTCCGACAAAGTCGTGCCTGCGGGACTCCAATTCATTTTTCAGATCCTGAACCACCGCCTCCCCGGTTTTCGGCTCATCGTTGGTCACCGCGATAAAGGATGAGGCCATGAAGTCTACGTCGGAATACGGAAATCCCAGAACGATACTGACCGACAAAACCCTCGGGTCCTCCAGATACGCCCTGGCTTTGTCGTAGAGCAAGGTACAGGGGTATTCGGCCGTAGCTTGTTGCTCGATGCTAATCGACACCCTCGCGCGTGCAAAGGATTGGCACAACCGGACCGTTCCCGACAAATGGTCCAACATCAACCGGGCTGCTTTTTTACCCGTATCGCGCTGGTCCAAATGCGGATTGGTGGCGTAGGCAACGATGGCATCGGTTGCCTCGATCATTTGTTCGCTCACATTCGCATGTGGATCAATGGTGGTTACAATGGGCACCTCGCTGCCCAGCAACCGACGCACTTTCATCAACCAGTCCCCATCCATATCCGGATAACCTTCAGCTACCGCCGCTCCGTGTGCGCACAGCATCGCTCCATCCCACGGTCCTTCTGATTCCAGGGTGGCACACAACTCGGTTACCAGACGCTCGTAGGTATCGGATGTGATCGTGCCAGCAGGTGTCGCTTTCGCAAAATACAGCGGTACGATCTCTACCTCTGCCCCTTCAAACACTTCGAGGATGCCCCCGATTTCATGAAAAGCGTCCCCGTATTCCTTTCGGATTGCTTCACCCCGAAACAAATGTCCCTGTTCAAAATCCTTCCAGGTCGTTTTGTTGGGCAGAAAAGTGTTGGATTCGTGGTATATCCCGGCAAGTGCGATCCGCTTTTTCATTCCGGCCGCTTCATGGCGATCACTTCCACCTCAAATTTGAGTAAGGTACCCAGACAATTCATGATGGTTGTCCGGGCAGGATAAGGAGGGGAAAAATACTCTT
>CALGAA010000357.1 GCA_937952445.1 uncultured Bacteroidota bacterium
GCCAACAGCCAACAGCCAGCAGCCAACAGCCGATCCCCGACAGCCAACAGCCGATCCCCACCAGCCACCTATGTGAAATGCTTCAGATTTCTCACCTCCTCCCGGGTGAGCTTCCGATATCTTCCACGTCCTATATTTTTCTTGGTCAGTCCGGCGTAATACACCCGGTCGAGCTTCACCACGGTAAATCCGAAATGCTCAAAATACCGTCGGACGACCCGGTTTTTCCCGCTGTGAATTTCGATTAGCAAATCCCGGCTATGCGGATCATGGGTGAAGTTGACCGCATCCGGTTTCAAGAAACCATCCTCCAGTTCGGCGCCTTGTTGGAAGCGTTTTAAATCGCCCTCAGAGAATTCCTTGTCCAGCGTCACCTGATAAATTTTAGTGACCTCGTTGCTGGGGTGCGAAAGCTTTTGGGCCAGGTGGCCGTCATTGGTCAGAATGATCAGGCCCGTTGTATTGCGGTCCAGTCGACCCACCGGATAGAGGCGATAGTTTTTGGATTCCCTGACGAGATCCAGCACGGTCCGGCGGTCTTTTTCGTCACTGACCGTTGAGATGCAGTTTTTAGGCTTATTGACCAGTAGGTATATAAAATCTTCAACCGGTTCTATGATTTTGCCTTTATACCGGACTTCATCATCAGGTTGGATCTCGATAAAGGGCATGGTTTCCACCTTGCCGTTCACTGTCACCTTGCCTTGTTTGATGAGCTTCTCTGCGTTTCGCCGGGAGGCAATCCCCGCATAAGCGATGAACTTGTTGAGCCGCATGGGCCACAATTCATCCTGGTTCTCTTTCATTCGTCTTTCCCTGTTTTTGATCGATTATGATATTAAAACGGAATATCATCATCGATGTTCATCCGGGATGGTTTGGTGATGCTTGTACCGTCATCATCTCCGAATCCAGGAAAGGCAAATTCATCGAGGTTTTCAAATCGGGTATATTCCTTGATAAATTTCAATTTCACGGTATCTGTGGCTCCATTCCGATGCTTGGCGACGATGATCTCGGCGATGCCTTCCAGGGACTGGTCCATTTCGTCCGAATGAATGTCATAATACTCCGGACGATAGATGAAAGATACCAAATCCGCATCCTGCTCGATCGCTCCCGATTCCCGAAGGTCGGAAAGCTGAGGCCGTTTGTCAGAACTCCGTGTTTCAACCGCCCGCGACAACTGAGACAGCGCAATCACCGGAACCTCCAGTTCCTTGGCCATCGACTTGAGCGCACGCGAGATCGATGAAATTTCCTGTTCCCGGGTGCCGTTTTTCTTATCCACGCCTCCGGTCATCAACTGGAGGTAGTCAATCATCACCATTTGGATGTCGTGCTTGATCTTGAGTCGACGGCATTTGGCGCGAAGTTCAAAAATATTGATGGCCGGGGTATCGTCGATGTAAATAGGTACCTCGCTGAGTTGTTCCACCGCGGAATTGAATCGACGCCATTCGTCCTCGTCCAGCTTGCCGGTTCTGAGTTTGGTCAGACTGACCCCTGATTCCATCGAGATCAATCGTTGAGTCAACTGGACGGCGGACATTTCCAGCGAGAAAAAAGCAACTCCTTTGTTGAACAGCATGGCTGCGTTCTTGGCCAGGGCCAGCGTGAGCGATGTTTTTCCCATCCCGGGGCGGGCGGCGATGATAATGAGATCCGAAGGTTGCCAGCCCGATGTTAATTTATCAAGATCCCGATACCCGGAGGGTACACCCGTCACGCTTTCGTTTTTGGCAGCTAATTCCTCCATTTTCCGTTGGGCTTTTCCGGCCAGACTGGCCAGGCTTTCATAGCTACGGTTGAGGTTTTGCTGGGTGATGTCAAATAGATTTCGTTCGGATTCATCGAGGAGTTCGAAAACGTCAATGGTGTCGTCGAAAGCGTTGGTGATGGTTTTGGTCGATACGCGGATGAGTTCCCGTTTGATGTGTTTTTGGGCGATAATTCGGGCGTGGTATTCTATGTTGGCGGCAGAAGCTACGCGTTCGGTCAGTTCGGCCAGGTAGGCAGGACCCCCAATGTCTGCCAGTTTGCCCATTTTGAGAAGTTCCTCGTGCATAGTCAACAGGTCAATGGTTTTGGCCTGGTTGAACAGTTGTTGCATGGCTTCATAGATCACCTGGTGCGCTTCGTGGTAAAAACTCTCAGGTCGGAGTAAGTCAATGACGTCAGGCATGGCGTCCCGATCGAGCATGATCGCTCCGAGTACGGCTTCCTCCAGTTCCAGGGCCTGGGGTTGAATTTTGCCGTACACCATTCTATTCAGATCACTCTCGGGTTTTAGTGCTTTGAGTTTATTTTGTTTGATGGATTTGGCGTAATTTGTTTGATCTGACATATTTGGATTTTTGATAACATGAGATAACAATGACAAATGTAAGATATTCCCCATATGAATTTTTCACCCCTGGTTTAACCCGTGTGAAATCGGTGTGGAAAAACCCATCCACATTGTTAGTTACTACATCTTAAACGGTGAATTAGTTTCAATTATTTGTGAAGAGTTGATCTCAATCCGGAGATGTAAGTGTTCGTTTTTAAGATATCGGGAAAAAACCTGTTCCTTTATAATCAATGAAGTGAAGCTTCATATTATTCCAAAAATTATTATATAACCGACTGATTTACTTTCGTGAAATCCCTATATTTATTTAATGTTAAAAAATTAATATATATTTTTTTATGCTATATATAACTGCCTTGAAATCTCTTATTTTCAGGTGTGATGGGATGTAATGGCTTCGCATTCATGATACTAACACTATTTTGTGAATTTCATGTGGATAACCCCGGTCTCAAGGCCTCGGTCCTAATGAAGTGCTCATATCGAAAAGTTTATCTATGGGGAATTGAAATGATAATTGAAGTCGGGAAAGGTGTGGTTCAAAATAATAGCTGTATTCGAGAGATTTGGCCTCCAATCGGAGCAGGATCCGGAATTAGAAAAAATAGATCGCCATTTGGCGAATACGTTAGGGCGAAGAAAGAAAAATGTGGTGGTTTATTCCGGGCGGGAAGTATCAGGTAAACGGCACTCCAGAAGTGCCACCCCGTGGGAAGTGATTCTTTCGAATTTTGACGCCCTCCACCACTTTTGTATTTTATCTGGACTGTGTACGATTTAATTTGTCCTGGGTCTGGCGGATGACCTCTTTTTGCTCGTTTATTTTCCTCGATAATTCGTCCTGCTCTTTGAGATTTTCCTCGATTTTGATCCTGGACTCTTTGATGGTTTGTTCCGCCTTGGTAATGTCTGAGTGTAATCGTTCGTTGGTTCTACGCAATTGGGTGAGATCCCGTTCCAGGTTCTTGAGTTTTTGTTCTTCGTTTTCCACCTCCAGCTGGATTTGGGCTGCTTCCAACTGGGTAAAATATTCATCGATGAATCCATCGATCACGTCATAGGATTGAGGATCGGATCGCGGGGTGAGGTATTTGGCATTCTGGACGAACCAAAGCCGCATTTCGGTATCATCGCCTGTTTGATTAAAAAGGGATTTGATGTCCAAATTCCCGGGAATACCCGTAAGCGATACATCTTTGGACATCCGTACCTGGGATCCCTTAATCCGCTGGACCCTGCTGTTGTATCGCTTCATGAAGTCCTCCCACGTTTTCCGGGCGACGGCCACGTCCGTATCATCCAAATCAATGACATAGGCCATTTCCATCCCTTCGGGCGAATCCGCAGCCCGATCCGTCATTTCTTCTGCAAAACCACAGGATATGAGGAGACTAAAAGCGATGGGAATATATAATAGAAAATAATGATATTTAAATAAGGGGGAGGTGAAGTTCATAATTGAAGTATTTATATCTTTGTTTAAAGAAGATTCTATATATATGGACACACTCGCAATTAAAAAAGTTTCAAAACACTACGGAAATTTCACAGCAGTCAATTCCGTAAGTTTTGACGTCCCCCGGGGAGTGATATTCGGATTGTTGGGTCCCAATGGGGCCGGGAAGACATCGCTGATCCGCATCATCAACTCCATTACGATGGCCGACGAAGGGGAAATTTTATTTGGTGGGGAACGATTGCGACGAGAACACCAGGCTCAGATCGGGTATTTGCCGGAAGAGCGGGGATTGTACAAAAAAATGAAAGTTCAGGAACAATTGGAGTACCTGGGACAACTCAAGGGATTGGATGCGAAAACCGTCCGTCAGCGCATCAATACCTGGTATGAAATCTTACAAATGGATGGTTGGGGCAGTAAAAAGGTCCAGGATCTGTCCAAAGGAATGCAGCAAAAAGTTCAGTTTGTAGCGACAGTAATTCACGAGCCGCGTCTGCTTATTCTCGACGAACCTTTCAGTGGATTGGATCCGGTGAACACCAATATTCTCAAAACGGAAATTAAACGGCTAAGCGAAGAGGGAACCACGATATTGTTTTCCACTCACCGGATGGAACAGGTAGAAGAAATGTGCGAGCGCATCGCTTTAATCAACCGGGGGAAATTGGTCCTGGAAGGCCCGATCGATGAGATTAAACAAAAATATAAAGATTACCTGTTTCATTTCAAATTTGACCCCGCATACGCGCCGGATCTCTCAGATGAGAAAGTACATTCGTATACTCGCGGCGGCGGTGTTATTTTGCAATTTGAGAGTTTACAAACGGCTAATTTTCAAATGCAGCAATGGCTGCAGAACGGGTATCTCATCCAGGACTTTCGGGAAATTCTTCCCTCAGTCAACGATATTTTTATCAAAATAGTTACTACTGAATAACGCAGCATATGAAGAAGATTTTTCTGATCGCCAGGCGGGAATTTTTAATTCGATTTCGCAATAAAAAATTTTGGATGGGCACCCTGCTCGGACCGATCCTCCTCGCTTTGTTTATCGTGGTGGCTGGTTTCATCATGGGATATTCCGGGGATAAAGAAACCCATGTTGTTATCGTGGATGAGCGGGACTTGTTTGGAGGGGCACTAAAGGACCAGTACAATTTTTATTTCCGTTTTTCCAATCAATCGCTGGAGGATTTGCGGAGGACCGACAATCCGAATTTTGACGGCATCCTGCATATCCCGGCCGATGTAAACCTGGATCATTCTGAAGTATCACTCAATTTTTATACGGGTAAAAATCTAAACCTGGAAAACCTCAACAATCTCAAAGCCATCATTCAGTCCCACGTTCGGGAATACAAACTGAAACAGTTCAATATTACCCAAAGCCAATTGGATAAATTGAACACCCGGGTGGCCATCAATTCCGAAGACATTGATCCGGAGGCCGCAGCTTCTGAAAGCCGGGGGGTGAAATCTTCGGAATTCAGTTCGTATCTCGGAGCTGGCATTGGCATGTTGATGGGATTGATTATGTATATGTTGGTCTTTATGAATGGTTCGATGGTGATGCAAAGCGTGATGGAAGAGAAAACCAACCGAATCGTGGAAGTGGTGATTTCCTCGGTGAAGCCTTTTGAATTGATGATGGGAAAAATTATCGGGGTGGGCTTGATCGGGATTGTTCAGTTTTTATCGTGGGCGATTCTTTTACCCCTGATTGTCTTACTGGGAAGTATGATTTTCGGATTGCAGACGGACATGGATACACTGGAAAGCATGAGTGCTGCAGGGACCTTGTCGGAGGATGATATGGAGTATATGGTATACCAGTTCATGAAGGAGGTGGATGCGGTGCCATGGTTCAAAATCATTTCCCTGTTTATTCTTTTCTTCCTGGGGGGGTACCTGATTTATTCCTCCTTGTTTGCCGCGGTTGGTTCGGCAGTGGGTGATGATATGCAGGACAGCCAGTCCCTGGTGATTCCCATCACCATTCCGGTCATTATGGCGTTCTACATCATGATTACCTCGCTTCGGGTTCCCGACAGTACGTTGGCGGTGTGGTCGAGTATTTTTCCGTTGTTTTCCCCCATTGTCATGCCAGCCCGTTTGGCCTTTGACCCCCCCTGGTGGCAGGTCCTTTTGTCCCTTGTACTGCTTTTATTGACCGTGATCTTCTTCGTTTGGATTTCAGGGCGGATCTATCGGGTCGGAATTTTGATGTACGGCAAAAAAGCGTCGATGAAGGAGTTGTGGAAATGGATATTTTATAAAGAGTAGCAATGAACGGCCGTTCAAATCCGGGCGACCCTTCTTCCCTTTGAAAATGTGGGATAGGCTCAATTTTTTTCACCGCAAAGGCGCAAATAAGGCATAGCTTTCATTTTGAAACCTGGAGATAATCCTCTCCACCTTTGCGGTTACCCTTCGCGCCCTCTCCGCCTTTGCAGTTCACCTACGCGCCCTTTGTGCCTTTGCGGTTCCCCTTCGCGCCCTCTGCGCCTCTGCGGTTCACTTCTGCGCCTTGTCCGCCCATCCTGCGTCATGATCACGACCAGTTTGTAAGCATCCTGAAGATCGACGCTGGAGTCCAGAATATTACCGAGCGAATAGACGGTATTGGTCCGATTGGAACCCGTCAGATCCGCTCCGATTTCCCCCCTTTGTTGTTCATTTTATGGCACGCCGCACAAGTTTTTTGAAACACCAGTTTCCCCGCCTCTGGTCGCCCTTCCGCAATCGCAACTTCGCCTCTACCACGGATCATGGCCATGTGTCAACGATCAATAATACACCGTCGCCACCACCTTTCTTTCGTGTCGCTGGTTACGAAATTCGCAGTAGTAGATGCCCTGCCAGATGCCCAGATTGAGGCGGCCATCGGTGATCGGTATGGTCAGCGAGTGGCTGGTCAGTACGCTTTTGACATGAGCGGGCATATCGTCCGGCCCTTCGATGGTATGACGCAGTCCTGGAAAATGCTCAGGCACCAGGTGGTTGAACAATTGTTCGAAGTCCTCTAAAACGGTCGGATCGGCGTTCTCATTAATGCACAGCCCCGCTGACGTATGTTTCATGAATAAATGCAGCAATCCCTGAGGCGGTAATTCCGGCAATTGATCAAGGATATGTGAGGTCACGATGTGAAACCCCCTGCCCAGAGCAGGGAGCGTTAATTCTTTCTGGGTAATCATGGTCTTTGTTTAGAAATATCGGGACATTGAAGCCCTCCAAAAAAATACGAAACGCCTATACCGATGTAATTATAACTGTCATTGTTGACGCTATCCCCGCGTTGTTTGCCGACATAGCTCGTTTCGGTGGGATCCGAAAACAACGCGGCATGGGGGTCGTCGCGCAATGATTCAATAACCAGAAGGTCAGGATAGGTCGTACTGACGTCGTCCAGGTAATCGGTTGCCAGAATTCGGGTACTTGCGATGATGGAAACGATCCAGCGGCTGTTGATGGCGTATTTAAATCCGCCGGACACAATCCCCGCAAAACTCGTCCTCATGTATTCTTCGCCGATGTTTTGTCCCTCGGTACCCAGGAACCGGAGCTCTCTGGTAATGCCCTGGTAGGTAGCTTTGGGATTGAACTTGAACAACCCCACCCCGGCACTAAGGAACGGCGTATAATATTTTTCACGATCCCCCGGTCGGAAAGCAAAAAAATTGAATTCCAATTCTGTTCCGATATCCCATACATTGGAGCGAAAGTTTAGTCCGCGGTTTTGCTGAAAATCATTGTCATAAAAGGTGTCATCCCCGTAGACATACAGGTAATTGAATCCCAATTTCCAGTTGATCCGCTCATTGAAGACATACTTGGCAAAAAGACCTCCACCGACACCTGGGTGTGTGATGTCGTAATCAGGATTGAGATCCCCAAAATAAATGGTCGGTCCGATCCATCCCCCGGCTTCGATCCCTTTCTGGGCAGAAGCATAGGTGGAAAACAGGCATAGAATCAGGGCAATGCTATGTATGGAGTACTTCAATCTGAAAACATTTTTTGTTAAACGCCTTCGCTGTGGTTTGATTGTATGGTATGAGCTAATTCTTGTTGGCCAGTTGACCACATGCAGCGTCGATGTCCTTCCCCCGGCTACGTCGAACGGTAACGGTCACCCGGCGCTCTGCCATCATTTTGACAAACCGGTCGATCCGTTCATCTGAGGATTTCACCAGACTGACCCCGTCGACCGGATTGTATTCCAGCAGGTTGACGGTGACAGGAAACCATTTGCACAGTTCAGCCAGGGCATCAGCGTCTTCCGGATGGTCAT
>CALGAA010000358.1 GCA_937952445.1 uncultured Bacteroidota bacterium
GCCTGAGGAATGCCCCACTGGTCCTTTTTGTCCTGATCCAATTTTACGTAATTGGACTCTTTGGGAATCGTTTCGCCCATCATATGCGAACCAATGCCCCAGGGACCGTATTTCGGATTGAGTAGATTGTCTTTAAGGCTCTGGCCTACGCCACTGCGATCTGTATGAATCCGGCGGTGACCACTCAGACCAGCTGCGTATCCTCTCAGGAAATCGGTTTCCTGTTGTCTCAGATTGCGGAAACGGGGGATATATCCTCCGGTGGGGCGTCGGCCCGCAGTACGGTATTCCTTCAATCCTTCATATTCGCCGGAGATGCCTGCCCGGTAGTTGTGAAAAGCGACATATTTTCCCAGTAAGCCGTTGTCATTTCCCAGTCCTTCGGGAAATCTGGATGACGTCGAATTGAGCAAGATCAGATTGGAGTTTATCGACCCGGCATTGACAAATATAATTCGCGCGAAGTATTCAGTAGCCGTGTTCGTGTTGGCATCGATCACCCGTACACCGGTGGCTTTGCCCTTTTCATCATCGTAAATAATCGAATGGACCACCGAATGGTGTCGTATGCTGAGGTTGCCGGTTTTCATTGCCCACGGAATGGTGGACGAATTGCTGCTGAAGTATCCACCGAACGGACATCCGCGCTGGCAAAGGGTTCGGTTTTGGCACCCTCCACGGCCCTGTTGGGCATAATATTCAAAGTTGCCGGTGATATGCGCACATCGGCCGATAATAACCGGACGGTCCGGATAGTGTTTGGCCATGGAATTTTTAAAATATTCCTCCATCGCTGTCATTTCCAATGGGGGTAAAAATTCTCCGTCGGGGAGCGATTCAAGCCCGTCCGGATTGCCGGATACCCCGACAAATTTTTCCACGTGGCTATACCATGGAGCTACATCTTTGTATCGGATGGGCCAATCCACGGCAAATCCATCCCTCGCAGGCCCTTCAAAATCAAAATCGCTCCATCGCTGCACCTGCCTGGCCCAAAGCAAGGACCGACCGCCGGTCTGATATCCCCTGATCCAGTCGAATGGTGACTCCTGTATGTACGGATGCTCGGTGTCTTTGACAAAAAAATGTTCAGTATCTTCCTTGAATGCGTAACATCGGCCTACAATGGGATTTTCAGCCAGAACCTTGTGGTTCACTCGGCCCCGATGCTCGAGTTCATAGGGCTGTAGATTGGTCGTCGGGTAATCTACATTGTGTTTGACCTCGCGGCCACGCTCCAGGAGCAGGGTTTTTAATCCATTTTCAGCGAGCTCCTTGGCAGACCATCCGCCACTCATCCCTGAACCTATAACGATGGCATCATAGGTATGGTCCTCTTTGCCTTGATTGTTGATGTTAACCATTGATGTTGATTCTTTCGTGTTCTACAACAGGTACTTTTCCCTGAAATGGGCCTGGTACCAATTTGTAAGGCATAACCTGGGTCATAATGTATTCAGATGCCATATAACCCTGTATGGCAAGATTCTTCGTGGTATGGGTGAAAAACCGGATGTCTTCAAAATTTTGTACATCCTGATTCTCGTTTTCTTCATCCACACCCGGATGATCGAGAATGCTCTGAATCAATTCTTCTCCATGCGCCTGAGAAAGACTCAGAAAATTTTGACGGGTTTGCTCGTATGCGTATTGATCGATTCGGTTCAGTCCATTCGTGAATTTCTCCTGGTCTTCCGGCCCGTAACAGTCGTCGAGCATCACCAGGACAAAGTCGCTCAGACTCAACTCCTCCGCTCCGGGATGATCAGAATCCGTGGGAAGGATCACATTGCAAAGTTTTTGAAGAATGGCTTTGTTGTCTTCGGTGATCCGTAAATGGTCATAAGCCAGCATTACATCGTCTGGTGTGAAATCGCAGGAGGGAACCAGGACCATACCACCCGTGATCAATGCCAGTTGTTTGAGTACATCTCGTCTGGTCATCTGAATTTTTTGCTCAAAATAATCAATCAAAGTGAAAAAGAATAGGCTGAGGCGGAATTGTTTCCCAGGATGATTGTCCCCTTCGGAATCACTTTCCGAAATGCCTCCAGTCTTAATTGACCAAAAATGTACCTTCTGTTGCCCACGAATCAGCGCTGGTATCTTATGTGATGGGAATCCCTTTCACCACTACGCTTTCTTGTCCTTACCCGTATACCTTGTATACTGGATCGGTGGTGCAGGTGGAAGGCCTGTGACTTCCAATATTTCCTGTTCGTCGAGGGTTTCCTTTTCCAGTAACGCCGTAGCCAGCGCATCGAGCGCCTCACGGTGTTTCTCCAGTAACCGGAGGGCTTCTTCGTGGCTTTCGTTAATGATTTTAAGTACTTCTTCGTCGATTAATTTTGCGGTGAATTCGCTGATGGATTTGGTTCTGGTCAAGCCACCCAGGTATGGGTTTTGTTCCTGAGCGAATTGAACCATCCCCAATTTACTCATCCCCCATCGGGTCACCATTCCGTAGGCCAGGTTGGTAGCTTGCTGAATATCATTTTCAGCTCCGGTGGTTTTGTTCCCATAAACGATCTCTTCTGCCGAACGACCACCAAGAATGCCTATAATTCTACCCCGGAGGTATTCTTCTGAATAATTGTACCGGTCACTATCAGGCCGTTGATACGTGACCCCGAGCGCCTGACCCCGGGGAACAATGGTCACCCGATGAACCGGATCGGCGCCCGGAACGACCAAACCGAGAATGGCGTGACCTCCTTCGTGATAGGCAATCCGTTCCCGATCCTCATAGCTCATCAACAGGGGGCGTTCTGGTCCCAATGCGATTTTTTCCAATGAATCAATAAAATCCTTTTGCCTTACCTTCTCCCGATCTCTCCGGGCAGCCAACAAAGCCGCTTCATTAACCAGATTTCGGATGTCTGCTCCGGAAAATCCGGGGGTGACGGAAGCGATTTCTTCCAGGCTTACATCATCTGCGAGGGGAACATTTCTCACGTGAACTTCCAGGATGGCTACCCTCCCTGTTTTGTCGGGCAGATTAACGACGACCCTTCGGTCAAACCGACCGGCCCTCAACAGCGCTTTGTCCAGTACTTCGGGCTGATTCGTGGCAGCCAGAACGATCACTCCTTCTTTCGTGGAAAAACCATCCATTTCGGTTAGGATTTGATTCAGGGTTTGTTCCTGTTCACTCGCTCCGCCTACGGCATGCTGGCCACGCGCCCGACCGATCGAATCGATTTCATCGATAAAAATGATGGAGGGAGCGTGTTCCCGGGCTTGTTTAAAGAGATCCCTGACCCTGGATGCTCCCACGCCGACGATCATTTCCACGAATTCCGAGGCGCTCATCGAGAAAAAAGGGACCCCGGCTTCCCCAGCGACCGCTCTCGCCAACAGGGTTTTACCGGTCCCGGGGGCACCTACCAACAATACGCCTTTGGGAGCAGTACCTCCGAGCTTCGTATATTTTTCAGGGTTTTTCAGAAAATCCACGATTTCCACCAACTCATTTTCGGCTTCATCGATTCCCGCTACATCATCAAAGGTTACCTTGCCATCCTTTTCTTTGTCAAATCGCCTGGCCTTACTCGAACCCATGCCCATGAAATTTCCACCCATTCCACCGCGCTTCATGGCGCGTCTGTAAAACCATACGTACAGTCAGATGAGCAGAAGTGCCGGACCAAATCGCATCAGAAAAGTAGCAATCGGGCCGGGTTCATCGATGATGGGTTCTGCCCGTATGACTACGTCGTGTTCGATCAGGAGGGTTTCAAGACCGGAATCGACAAATGCGGGAACGATGGTTCTAAAATTGATGACCTCCAGGGATGGCTTGTCCTGCTGGGACTGATCCCATGAAAAAGGGGTATAAACGACTGTATCGACAAATTGCCCGGTAATGGTTTCCCCCTTGGTATATATGGCCTTGACGTTGTCTTTACTTATCTCGCTTTTGAACAGCGTATATGATATTTTGACGGGTTCATTGGAAGGGAACAAGGCCCTCATGAAAAAATAGTTGAAAAGCAATATGAGAAGAAACCAAAGCCAGGTCCTACCCGGAGGTATGCTGGTCCGTCCGGGGTTTGGGGTGGTCGCCGGATCACCGGATGCCGGTTTATTCTGATGGGCATTGGAACTTGTGGACTGACTCATGATCTCATTTTTTCAAATAAATTTATGCTTATTTTTTCTGCCATTCCAGAACCGCTATGACGGGCAAATGGTCTGATGCGTATTGTTCGTCAACCACACGGTGTTCGGCTACCGTGAATCGTTCTTTGGGCCGGTATATCAAGTGATCGATAGTCCGGTTGGGATCGGTGACCGGAATTGTCGGCGGACAATCAGAACACGTGAGCTGAAAATGGTCAGAAAAAAACGCCATCGTCTCACTGTCCGGAGTCCGGTTGAAATCTCCGCCAATTATGATCGGCAGTTCGATTTTTTCCAGGTGTTGTACCAATCTCCTGGATTGATCCAGATTGTTTTCACCTCGCTGAAAATCCAAATGCGTGCTTCCGAACCACATTTCGTTGCCTTCAATGGAAATTTTTATTCCGGTCCAGTTTCTCACTTCGGCTTCTACGCCTTCCATAGGTGGCAATTCAAAGACGGTCGAATCCAGGATCGGATACCTGGACAAAACGGCGTTGCCATAATACCCACCCTGATAATCCAGGGCTTTGCCAAAATAGCAATGCATATCCAACCGCCGGGCTATTTCCCGGGCCTGGTGCAATTCTGTCCCGGATCTTTGGGTGAAAACATCCACTTCCTGGAGCGCCACCAGATCGGGGTTTTCGTTCCGGATTACTCTGGTGATGGCTTCGATGTCGATGGAATCAGGCTGTGAGGGGGGATTAGCGTGGTGGATGTTGTAGGTCATCACCCGAATCGTTGTGCTGTGTTCCTCTGCCTCAGAGGTGCAACTACTCATGACCCCTAGCAAAAACATGAATAATAAAGTCATTTTAAGTCCCATGATGGAAGTAGTATAATTTTGATTTACACTCATTGATTGAATTTTAGTAATGATGCCGTTTGTACAAATGTACCCAATAGCAGGGAATAGTCCCTGGTCGCAGGTGTATTTCATACAAAGTATTAACCTTCGTTTCTCCAGATTTTTTGGTCTACAATTATTATATTTACACTATGGTAAAATATATCCTTTTCATTTGGGTTGTAGCATGGGGTCTTTCGGGAAACGAGGAAGGAACTCCATTTTCGAAATATACAAATAAAATATTTCCTATGACTACCTTTTACGATTATGAAGTCAGGGCCATCGATGGCAGTGATTACGATCTGGCGCAGTTGGAAGGGAAGCGGGTATTGATTGTCAATACAGCAAGTGAATGCGGGTATACCCCACAGTACGCTCAGTTGCAGGAATTGTATGAAAAATATCAGGATTCGGATTTTGTCATCCTCGGATTTCCGGCCAATAATTTTGGAGGTCAGGAACCTGGTTCCAATACCGAAATACAGGCGTTTTGTCAGAAAAATTACGGAGTGAGTTTTCCGATGATGGAAAAAGTATCGGTGAAGGGAGATGATGCTCATCCCCTGTTTTTGTGGCTCACGCAAAAGGACCGGAATGGCGTCAGCGATGCCGAAATCTCCTGGAATTTCAATAAATTTCTGATCGACGAAAACGGGAAGTGGGTGGCGCATTTCCCCTCGAAAGTTGAGCCGCTCGATGAACGGATTACGGATTTTGCCAGTGGGAAAAAGTAAGGTGGTTACCGTTTTTCAGATCACTTTTGAGGCTTGCGCAATTGGAACCCCCGGAGCTTTGGGGTGATTTCAAAGAACATAATTGTCGAATAAGATAGCCCTGATGATAATTTTATCGAAGCTCGGGAACTCGCCCCTGATTTTAAGGTAAATCCGATGCGGTTTAACCCCTTTGTCCTGGTTCCAAGATTAAGCACGAGAAACAAAAGCCTGGAATAGTACCGGGCCCATACGAATAACCTAACTCATATTCCTAAGAAACGCATATGATGCAGTATTATTAAGGGTTATGTAGT
>CALGAA010000359.1 GCA_937952445.1 uncultured Bacteroidota bacterium
CACGGCGCTGGCATTTGACAAAACCGGGACACTCACAGAAGGAAAACCCCGGCTCAAGGAGATCATTCCATTGGGAGGTGCGAGCGATGTAGCCTTATTACAAACGGCCATTGCGGTGGAGAAACTAAGCGATCACCCCTTGGCCCAGGCCGTGGTCCAGGACGGGGAGGAGCGATTGCAAGGGAATCCTATCCCAGATGCGGAAAATTTGGAAGCGATACCCGGAAAAGGAGTCAAAGCTTTAATTGGTAAGGACAGCGTATACATTGGCAACCTCGACTTGTTTGAGGGTCCATCCAGCAAAAAACCTACAAAGGATATCATAGAGATGGTTCAGTCCCTGGAAACAAAAGGCCATACCACGATGTTGATACGAAAGAACGATGCGTATATCGGCATCCTGGCATTGATGGACACGCCCAGAAAAGATGCCAAAAGCACCATCGAGCACCTGAAAAAGATCGGGATCAAACGGATGGTCATGCTCACCGGAGACAACCAGCAGGTGGCCGACGCGGTGGCCAGGGAGATTGGGCTTCAAGAAGCCTGGGGTAGTTTACTACCCGAAGAAAAAGTGGATGCCATCAAGAAACTTCGACGGACCGAATCCAGGGTGGCCATGGTCGGTGACGGGGTGAATGATGCGCCCGCTATGGCTACCAGCACCGTGGGCATAGCGATGGGAGCAGCTGGAAGTGATGTAGCTCTGGAAACTGCGGATGTGGCATTAATGGCAGACCGGTTGGAAATTTTACCCTTTGCTATTGGATTGAGCAGGAAAGTGAAAAATGTGATCAGACAAAACCTTTGGGTGAGTCTGGGAATTGTAGCGCTGTTGGTCCCCGCTACCATATTGGGACTGGCCAACATCGGTGTGGCGGTATTGATCCACGAAGGTTCTACGCTACTGGTGGTGTTTAACGCACTCAGGTTGCTGATGTACCAAAAAAGAAAAAAACCAAAACTTACACGTCACCACAATTAAAACCTATAATATTATGTCATACTACCATTCAACGCTTTTAAAGAATAAATCCTTTGATCAGGCAATCGACTTGATCACTGAGTCCCTCAAAGAGGAAGGATTTGGTATTCTGACCGAAATTGACGTGCGAGCCACGATGAAAAAAAAGCTCGACATAGACTTTCGACCGTACAAAATTCTCGGGGCGTGCAATCCACCCTTCGCTTATAAAGCACTACAGGCGGAGGAGAAAATTGGAACCATGTTGCCATGCAATGTCATCGTTCAGGAACTGGAGCACGGAATTGAAGTATCCGCTGTGGATCCAGTGGCATCTATGCAAGCGGTAGGCAACGAGGACTTGTCTAAGATTGCCGGTGAAGTGCGGGATAGGCTGATCAATGCCATCAACCGGATCAAGTAAAACGTGCGTTCTCGGTATTCTTTTCTCAGTTTGCATATTTTCGATACCTTGCAATAGTTAAATAGCCATAGGGGTATTGTAAACAGGCTTTTTTTTGTGCAAAGCAAAGAAGCATCTGGATACACACGACCCTTGAATGGCGGTCCGAATAAGCTATCCGTTCAACACATGAAAAATCTCGCCTACTTTTGGAATAAACTATTGGAAACGTTTTGGTTTATCCCGGTTTTGATTATTTTTTTGGCGATCGTACTGGCCACTGGATTGGTTAAGCTGGACAATTCGATCACCATTACCCACGAGGGTTTACTCCGCTTCTTTCTGGTAAATAGTTCGGATTCTGCACGCAGTATTTTATCCACCATTTCCGGTGCGATGATCGGTGTGGCTGGAACCGTTTTCTCCGTAACGCTCGTGGCGCTGACGCTGGCTTCCTCCCAATTTGGTCCCAGGCTCATTCAAAATTTTATGTATGTCAGGTTAAATCAGATCGTATTGGGGTCATACGTTGCGACCTATCTGTATTGCCTGTTGGTACTAAATACCATACGAGATATTGACTCCTACACCTTTATACCATCCATTTCAATTATCGTATCGATTATAGCGGCTGTAATAAACATAATTCTGTTGATCGTTTTTATCCACCGCATTGCCGTCAGTATCCAGGCCGACAAAGTTATTGCTGATATTTCCAACTTTATCACAAAGCAAGTCGAAGTCCTTTTCCCTGAAAAAATAGGTGAGGAAAGTGAAATGGATTCCGTAGATATTCAGGTCAAAAAGTCCGTTTATCCCCATCGCATACCCATAAAATCCCCCAAAAGTGGCTACCTCGAATATATATCTTCAGATAGCTTGCTTGAACAGATTAGCAAACACGATGGTCTAATGGAACTCTACCATAGACCAGGTAGTTTCCTGGTAAAAGGAATTCAACTTGGAGAATTGTACGTGCACGAACGCTGGGAGGAGGATGAGATAAGAAAGCTTGTGCGACAATTTGTGATCTCTACAACCAAAACGGCCCGGCAAGATCTGGAATATTCCATCCATCAGATGGTAGAAATAGCAGCACGGGCACTGTCGCCCGGGGTAAATGACCCCTATACGGCGATTGCCTGTATCGACAACCTCACCTCCACTATGTCGCATCTGGCTGAGGTAAAATTTCCTTCCAGGTACCGATATGACGAAGAAGGAGATTTGAGGATTATCGTTGATCCCCTGGATTTTGAAGGGGTACTGGACGCGGCATTTAATCAAATTCGCCAATTTTCAGCCGGGAGTACCGCCGTAATCATCCGGTTGATGGAAGCTCTGATTATGATTCAGGCATTTACCAAGATCGCAAGCCACAAAAAAGCGGTTATCAAGCATGCACAAATGGCTTTGACCCTCGGCGTCCAAACCATAAAAGAAGAGAACGACGTTGCCGATCTTAGAGAACGAGCGGAAAAAATACTGCCGCAGAACGTTTAGCTGGAAGGTTAAACCCTTTGGAGATTGAGGGATAACGCTTTGCAGTGAGTATATTGGTATTTCCATGGAATCCGATTGGATTTCATCTTCCAACTGGGATTAAACATTAAAATGGGAATCGAAAGCACACCAGGTTCGGGAATTGGATTGTTCATTCTTCGACTATTCGCAGGGTTGAGAATAGTCTACGGCGTTGTGGATAACGTGGTCAGTTCCGAGAAAATGGAGGAATTTGCCGTGTTCCTGGCCCATTTTCATTTTCCGGTCCCGCATATTTCTGCGGTCGTGTCCGTCTATGTACAATTGGTCTGTGGCATATTGATTCTTGTGGGGTATAAAACCAGGTGGGCATCAGTATTACTGTCGCTCAACTTTTTGGTTGCAATTTTCATGGTCCACATCCCGAATGGAGATTCCATAGAAGCCACCACACCCGCCCTGGCCTTACTCGCGATTGCCTTGTGCTTGATTTTCACCGGATCGGGCCGGTACTCGGTAGATTACCTGCTAAAAGAGAAAAAATCCAAATAATTTAACCCTGTTTACCATTGCTCACCACATTCGAATCTTTAACCCGCAAAATTTTTTGTAAATACATCGGACCAAAATAAGGTATATTCAATGAGAAACACTAAAAATAAAACAAGATGATGATCATAAGATTTGCAATACCAATCCTGGTCATTGTGGCAGGCTGCTGGAATTCATGTACGGCCCAGGACCACGATTCGTTGTTTCTGGTATCGGCAGTGGAAAAGCTGGAGAATTCAAAGGCATACACCTTGAAAGTGGTGGATCTAATGCCAGAAGAAAAATATCCCTTTCGCCCTACGGAAGACGTCATGACTTTTGGAGAACAGCTGATCCATTTGAGTTATAACCTGGGATGGCTCAGTTCTTCTTATTTATCAACCGGAAAAAACCCCGTTTCCAGGGAAAACGCAAATTTGCAGGACAAGGACCTCATTCGAGAAGTGGTCGTACGGACGTACGACTATGCGATCAACGTGTTGCTTGAGTTCCCATCGCGAAAGTTAGGCGAAAAAGTGGAATTCTTCGCCGGACCAATGACCAAATTGCAGATTATCAACTTACTAAATGACCACCAAACCCACCACAGGGGGCAATTAATGATTTATCTTCGGTTGTGCGGCATCACACCTCCCAAATATGTGGGCTGGTAAATGATTGATGCTTCGGAGATATTCAATATCATACCTGTCCAAAATAAATTCCAGTCATAGAAACAGCCATTCAAAACCAGTAGTTTAGCCTCTGAGATTGGCATATTTGAAAAACAACCCCCTATGGTCAAAATAGCGTATTCTGAGGCGGTGACCTTCTCCATCACAGGTTTATTTATCCAGCCCCATAGGTCAACCTTTGAAAAAAGGTGAACCCGAAGTCACATTTACTAAAAAAAACTTATCCTAGTTCTTTTTTGGATGTGGATATTATTTTAATACAACCCTAACAGAGGGAAAACCAAACCATCTCTTTTTTCCTGTTTTTTGGACCCTTGTGATAAAATTTATTATATTGGGCGGGAAACGATATCTACCCAGTGTGCCGTGAACTAAGTAAATGATACTATTGACGAGATTATTTTTTGTCAGATCAAAGAAGCGAAACCGCGCATAGTCCATAACTACGTAAGGCTTTCGATGATGATGATATGGCGAAAAAGAATCCGTCAATAGTGTTATGAATTTAGTTCATGGTGCACTAGTATCTGAAAACAAAAACTATGAATAAAGTAATCCTGCTCCTGCTGATCTCCGTCTTATCCTTACATATACTGTCGGCACAGGATACGATCTACATTCCGGATTCAAATTTTAAGAATGCATTGCTCAGTAATCCTTCTATCAATACAACCGATGATGGCGAGATCACAACGGATGAAGCACTGACAGTGGATTTCTTAGATGTATCAAGTAAAGGAATCTCGGATCTGACGGGCATCAAAGCGTTTACAAATTTGGAGACGTTGGACTGCGGAAATAATTCCCTGACGAGCCTGGATGTGAGCGGATTGACTAATTTGAAGGAATTGT
>CALGAA010000360.1 GCA_937952445.1 uncultured Bacteroidota bacterium
GCGGCGATCCTCACCTAATCCGTGTATTATCTCAAAATCCCTCGGGCCCTGCGGGCTCGACACAAAAAGAAAAATGCCCACTACCGAACAAGTTCGGGCGGGCATTTTATCTTTTTGTGAACGACCTATCGGTCGTTGGGATTTTGACCAACAAGTGACCGCGGGAGGATTCGAACCCCCAACCCTCAGAGCCGAAATCTGATATTCTATCCAGTTGAACTACGCGGCCATCTCAATTAAGTGGGGCAAATTTACAAGAAATTCACAAAAGACCCCAAGTTACTTAGGGAAAAATTTAAAATCATGGCTTCAATATCGTCAGACGCTTCGTGATCATCCGCCTGCCATATTGATCGATCAAGGCGTACAAATAAGGCCCCTTATCAAATTCCGTGATATCGATCCGTACCGTTTCATCCGAATTGACCTCCACCGGCATCTGAAAAACCTCCTGCGCCAGGAAATTGAACAGCGCAATCCGGTAACTCCCCGGTTTGAGATTGCTCAACTCAATATGGACGTATCCTATTGCCGGATTGGGAAAGGCATAAATATCCGGATCGGTATGTTGCACCGGGCGGTTGAACCGATCCAGATAAGCCCGAACCCAATATTTGACCATATCTGGCTGACGCGTATGGGGATTGATCCAGACGGTGGATATCGGCACCCCTGAATCGGGGATAAAGAAATCGTACCGGTATCTGAGCGGAGAACCAAACGCTTCAACTTTGTCGATGTAGGTTGAAAAATCCTGCCAGGGCTTGTTCCCTACCTTGAGCAATGCCCGATATCCATATTCCTCGATCGTGTAATACCGGCTGGCCTCATCCGTAATAATCTCATATTTTAAAAACCCCTGGCCATCTTCTGTCGTTCGCCGCTCCATATTTATGATGACACGCATACTGTCGGCCTTGACCGGCAACTTCGCCATATTGACCGGCAAAAACAAAGATGTGGGAAATTCTACGACCGCCTGGCTGGAATAATTCCATTCCTGCCGATGTTCGCCCGATGGAAAATTTACGATAAATGGAAAATTAAACCGGACCGGAACAGGTATAAATTGATCGTAAATGTACATACCGAATTGCCCCATCAAATATAACTCCCGTCCCTCCCTTTTATAAAAATGTATGGTGCGGTCGTCCATATGCAAGGCATAATTCGCGCCCGGAAAATGTTCAGCATGCGGAGTAGTGGTGGGGTTCAGTGGAACGATCGGCCGAAGATAGGGTGCCTTTACGGTACTGATGTCCCAGGTCGGGCGGTGCTGGTATTTATCCAAATCCAGGTATTCCGGTGCACGATCCACCAGGATATAGAGCGTATCCCCTACCTCCGGGAAATAGTTATCCTGACAAATGGCATAGCGACCACTGAGAACGATCAAAGCGATTAGAACGATTGGTCGAAAAGTAGGTAAGATGCTCAAAATCTATAAACTCTGAAGTTCAACAAATCGGCTGTAAATCCCTTTCGATGACATTAGTTCGTCATGTCGGCCAGATTCCACGATCTCACCATCCTCCAACACCACGATAAGATCAACATTCCTAATGGTTTGTAAACGATGAGCGATAATAATAATTGTTTTATCACGCCCCAGGTTCTCGATAGCCTTCTGCACAATGTCTTCCGATTCACTATCCAGCGCACTGGTCGCCTCATCCAATATCAGGATGGGGGAGTCATGATACAGCGCCCGTGCCAGTACAATTCTTTGACGTTGTCCACCGCTGAGTTTTCCACCCCCCTCCCCGATCACGGTATCCAGCTTTTGATCCAACTCGGAAATAAATGTCCACATATTTGCCTTTCGACAAGCGTCAATGATTTTTTCCTCATCCTGATCGATCGTCGACAGACAGATATTATTGCGGATGGTATCGTGGAACAACACGGGTTCCTGGGATACTATGCTGATTTTGTCCCGGAAGGATTCCTCCCTAATTTCGCGAATGTCGATTCCATCCATTAATATCCGACCTCCAGTAGGAGCCTGGAAACGACAGATGAGATCGACCATAGTGGTTTTTCCAGACCCTGAAGCCCCCACGATCGCAACTCTCCCCCCCTGAGGTATCGTGAGATTGATGTCATGCAACACCGCATGAGTTTCGCCGGGGTAGGTATACGACACATTCTCCAGACGGATGTTCTCCCGGAATTCATCCAGGTCCAGCGTGCCCTCAAACAATTGCTTTTCCGTTTCCTGATCCAGCAGAGAATGAATCCTGGACCAGGCTCCCATCCCTTTCTGGTAGTTGTAATAGGCAGAAGAAAATGATTTGGCCGGTTCGATTATATTGTAAAAGGCGTAAATAAACGTGAGAAATGTACTGGCTTCAAGCTCACCCGAAAACACCTGGTTGCTCCCAAGCCAAAGAAGTAAGGTCACCACCGAAACGCCCAGAAATTCGGACATCGGAGATGCCAGATCCTTCCGGTATAAAATTCTGTTGCGCAACCTCCGAAAAGATTCGTTGAAATGGGAAAACAATCCCTGGACATAGTTCTGCGCGTGAAAGGCCCGGATCGTCTTGATCCCGTAAACGGTTTCTTCCGTGATGGAAAGTGTCGATCCCAACAAATCCTGCGATTCACGTGATTGCCGCTTCAATTTCCGGCTCAATCCGCCGATCACGATTACGGTGAACAACATCAATCCGATGACGTACAAGGTCAGCGTAGGGCTTACGTACACCATATATCCCAGACTGCCGATCACGATCATCGGAGAACGTATGATGGTCTCCAGCACCGACAGGACGCTCGATTCAAATTCGATCACGTCGCTGCTCATCACCGTCAACAGGTTGCCTTTGCGCTCCGCTTTGTAAAATTCAATGGGTTTTTGAAGCAGGGTACGGTACAACATAGCCCGGATATCGCGCACTACGCCATTGCGCA
>CALGAA010000361.1 GCA_937952445.1 uncultured Bacteroidota bacterium
GTCGTACCCCCGGTATTCCAACCTTCGGAGTCCGTTGAGAATGATAGGAGGAGCTTCCCGGGCTCCGATGTAAGCCATAATTCCACACATATTTAAAGCATCGATTATTAATTTAAAACAACGATTACTATCATGCTTCTGTCGGGAGAGTAAATGGGACTGATACGGTATCAAAACTCAATTATAGAAAAAAATATTTTGCACCGTAAGACACTAGCCTACAATTAACATACATATGGATTTTACTTTTATCCGTATTAAATAGATAGAGAGCGAGAGTGTTCGTACACAACGATTTTGAAAAAAAAAATAGGGAATCAAGAAAAACCTGAACGATTTCTTTGTGATTTCTCGTGCTGGGTAGTCCCCGGAGTACCAGCCTCCTGCCTTGCAGTTGGGAGGTAAACTCCGACAAAGTTTAAATTTTACAACCTACACAACCTGAGAAATTGGCGTCCCAGTTCTGGCAAAGTTTAAATTTTATAATCTACAAAGCTGGGGCTAGTGCGCCGGACATTAAGTTCCTGATATATATGACGAGGTTATTTTTTGTCATATCGAAGAAGTGACCGAATGCAGTCTCGTCGTTGAGACGAGGCCAAAGGTCTGGTAGACCTTTGATGAGGGAACCGAGGATCCCTATCCGAGGGTGGGAAAGCATAGCCGAAGCTACATAAGGCTTTAGATGATGAAGCCAGGGCGAAAAAGAATCCGTCAGATGTGTCACGAATTTAGTGACCGGTGCACTACGTAGTCCCGGCAGTGCAAGCTCTGATGCCCAGTGGCAAGGGGTACCCCTACATCATATCATGCACCGCATTGTAATATCCCACGCACTCCGCGATGCCAGCCAGTGGATCCGTATTGTCTTTCTCAAATTCGATGCTGCATTTTCCGGAATAACCTGTTCGGGCTACCGCATCAAACAACGCGGGAAAATCAATGATGCCTCGTCCCATTTCACATGAAGTCCCCTTCGAAGTGGCTTCCGTGACGTCTTTGATGTGCATATCATAAATACGATCTCCGTACTCCAGTGTCATTTTCACCGGATCATAACCGTATCGCCAGGTGTGTCCCACATCGTGGCACATCCCAATTCTCCGGTCCAGATCTTTGACCTTTTCATAGATGACGGATGGTATAGGATACAATTCATCACCGGGCCCATGGTTGTGGATCGCATACCGAAAATCATACTCTTTTACCTTTTCATCGACCAAAGGCAACATTTCATAATTGGGTACACCAATTATCATCCGAACCCCGACTCGTTTGGCGTATTCGAATGCCTGATTGACCTGGTCTTCATTGCGCATATAGATGGGTCCTACCGCGTATCCCTTGATTCCGTAATCCGCGCATTGCTCATGAAATTGCTCGATGTCCCGGTCTGAACTGTCCAGGGGGAGATGAAAATCTTTGATGCACAAATGTTTGATCCCGACACGTTGGGTCATCCGAAGGGCATCATCCAGGGGAAATTTCACGAAAGTATAACCGGCCATACCAAGCTCATAGGCGATTTTTCGAACCGGTGCATTCGTTTTTTCTTCTGTGCTTTTTGCTCTGGTTATAAAAGGCGTAGCGGCCAGCGCAGTAACACCCAACCCGGTTTTCATAAAAAAGGATCTTCGATTTGTTTTCATGGCAAATTTGAATTTTACGGACAGTAATATACAGGTTTTGTATTTTCTTTTAGATAAGTATGATCAAAAATGATCGAGACTAATCCACAAACTTATCCCTACCCGATCGGTCCACGATGGTGGCGGTGGCTTGTTGGCTACCAAAAACATCCACGTCCTGAATATTCACATGCGCAGGACGACTGATCATAAAGGAAATAATTTCGGCCACATCGCTGCTTTTTAGCGGTTGAAAATTGTCATACACCTCCGCCCCGCGTTCTTTATCATCGAAGCGCACCTCAGCGAATTCAGTTTCTTCCACATGCGAAGGGGAAACCTGTCCAACCCGGATCCCGTATTTGTGCAGGTCGATCCGCATGGTATGGGTCAGGGCATCGACGGCGTGCTTGGTGGCGCAATACACATTTCCCCGGGGATAGGGTTGCTTCCCGGCTACGGAACACACATTAAGGATCTGTCCTCTTTCTCGTTCCACCATCCAGCCAGATACAATTTTGGTTACATACAGCAACCCTTTGATATTGGTGTCTATCATCTGCTCCCAATGCTCAAGTTCACCTTCATGGATCTCCGAAAACCCTTTTGCCAGCCCCGCATTGTTGATCAATACGTCAATGGCCTGGTCGTCCAGCGACAGCAATGCCTTTTCCACTTCGGGTTGGTTGCGCACATCAAAAGCCAGAATCTTTACCTGGATGCCCGGATGATCCCGAAGGAGCTCGGCTTTCAATTCTTCCAGACGCTCCGTCCGGCGGCCGGTCAGGATCAGATTGTGCCCCGCTTCGGCTAGCAGACGCGCTGTAGCCAGTCCGATCCCCGAAGTGGCACCGGTAATCAGTATTTTTTTTTGATTATGGGTCATGGTACTTGTTTTATGTGCCAATGTAGGGGAAATTTTGAATTAATAAAAAAAGGTCTGAAATGATCTGTGAGAGATACACGGATTCCAGGGTTCCGCTAACCCGCCATCCCGTGCGGCCCAGACCTATACCCATACGGCGCAGCGGGGACAGCGGGCTGGCAGGATTCCCTGAATCGGGGTTTGCAGTAGTCGGTAAAAAATGCTTATTTTAGATTTGATATTCGGCCATTTGATAAATTTAAGAAGTATTTGAAATGGATTTAGAACGCATACTGACCGAACGTAGGGCTTCCTTTGCAAAAACGTATGATATCGTACCTGCCCTTGGTGCTACAGTGAAAGATTTAAAGATAGAACAATTTACAATATCTTCCTGCTGCAATTGATGAGGATGTCCTGCATAAGAACAGCCGATCACTTGAGGACCAATTAGCTTCACTTCGGTTTTATGACAATCACATTCGATCCCGACATTTCACGTGTCGGGATTACGTTCGTTCATACTTTGCCTTGATTCAAAGTGGAGACATACCGTGGGCCTGGATGATCAGCTCCTCCAACGTCTGTGTCATTTCCATATTCCACAAGGAAATCAGAAGCAGCACGACGGCGAATGATTTACGACAGAAAGGTTTCATTGGGTTAAAATAACAAAATAATTATTAATGTCCTAAAAACTGAGGCTATTCCTCTCCTTTAAAGGGATCCGCCATTTCTTTCTGCATTCTGACCAATTCCTGTGTAAGGGTAGTGTTTACGTGTGAGATTAATGGATGCAAAGTGAAGATGTATGGTTTCTGCAAATAAGGAAACCGCAGGAAAGATATGGGATGATGGAGTGAATCATTATGGATTACTACCTACTCTCAGGTCAGCATTCATATTTTTAACGATTGCAAGTTCCCAGAGATAGAACAATTTATGCATCTTTCTTGTAGGAGAGTTCTTTCAAACGGACTCTAAGACAATTTGGGAAATTCATCCAGATTGTGAACAACAACTTCTGAGTTGGTATAAAATATTTAAAACATCTGACTTTAAATCATCGCAGGAACTTTTAGATAATTTTGCTAATTGCAGATCGATAGGTGCAGGTAGATATGTATTTAATATTAAAGGAAACAACTATCGGCTCATTGTAAAAATCAGTTTTGAATTACAGTCCGTGTGGTAAGATTTATCAGTACCCACACAGTGCATACGATGATATTGACCCATTAAATATATGAAAATGAACTGGACAATTTTGAAATCTGAAACCGAACATGCATCAGCAGTAGCGCGGTTAGAGAAAATATTTGAATCAAAACATGGAGAACCCGCATTTAAAGAGGCAGAACTTCTTGT
>CALGAA010000362.1 GCA_937952445.1 uncultured Bacteroidota bacterium
AACGCCATCCCGGGTCCCGGCGCATGTGGGGGAATGTATACTGCCAATACCATGGCCTCCGCGATCGAAATGATGGGGCTTAGCCTGACGTATAATTCAACCATCCCTGCAGGAAGCCCGGACAAAGTAAAAGAAATGGGACGTGTGGGAAAAGCCATCCGGACCGCTCTGGAAAAAGACCTGAAACCATCGGATATTCTGACGAAGACATCATTCGAAAATGCCATCGCATTGGTGACCGTACTGGGTGGTTCCACCAATGCCGTCTTGCATTTGCTCGCCATAGCCAGGACAGCCGGGATAGAATTGACACTGGAGGACTTTCAACGTGTCAGCGACCGGACCCCATTGTTAGCTGATCTCAAACCCAGCGGTCAGTATGTCATGGAGGATTTGCATGAAATAGGCGGAGTACCAGGCGTAATGAAACTTATGCTTCAGGAAAATCTGATCGATGGCCAGGCGATGACGGTAACAGGAAAGACGGTAGGGGAAGTTCTGGAGGAGGTAAAAGGGTTAGAGGATTCTCAAAAAATCATCCACTCCCTTTCTCATCCGATCAAAAAAACAGGACACCTCCAAATCCTATATGGAAACCTCGCGCCGGAAGGAGCCGTATCCAAAATTACGGGTAAAGAGGGGACCAAATTCCGCGGAAAAGCCAAAGTTTACGACTCCGAAAAAGAGGCCAACAAGGCCATAATTGACGGCGAAATCGTCGAAGGGGATGTCGTCGTAATCCGATACTGCGGTCCGAAAGGTGGACCCGGAATGCCTGAAATGCTTAAGCCGACCTCCGCTATTATGGGACGGGGCCTGGGTGAAAAAGTGGCTTTAATCACCGACGGACGTTTTTCCGGGGGAACGCACGGATTTGTCGTGGGACACATCACCCCCGAAGCTCAGGTGGGGGGTCCGATCGGATTGGTGGAGAATGGGGACACGATCGAGATTAATGCGGAAGAAAATCGAATACACATCGAAATATCTGACGAAGAATTGGAAAACAGACGTCAAAAATGGACGTCCCCCCCTCTTCGTGCCCAAAACGGGTATTTAAAAAAATATGCCACATTGGTCTCATCGGCCAGCGAAGGTTGTGTAACAGACCAGGGGTTATAAAAAGAATGATATGATTAACGTAAAAAATTCCATCGAACTCGAGGATATCCTGAGCCAGGAAGGACAAACCAGGATAACAGGTGCTGAAGCCGTGATCAAATGCCTCCTTGCAGAAGGTGTAGATACCATTTTTGGTTATCCGGGGGGGGCCATAATGCCGGTATACGATGCACTTTTTCACTATATGAAGGACCTCCGACACATCCTGCCACGTCACGAACAGGGCGGAATTCACGCGGCAGAAGGATACGCCCGTGTCCTCCGTAAGCCAGGTGTAGTCATGGTCACATCCGGTCCTGGAGCGACCAACCTGATCACTGGTTTGGCTGATGCCATGCTCGATTCGACGCCGTTGGTCTGTATTTCAGGACAAGTCAATAGCGGTTTGCTCGGCACAGACGCATTCCAGGAAACTGATGTGATAAGTTGTACCATGGCCGTTACCAAATGGAATTACCAAATCACCAAAGCAGAGGAGATTCCCGAGATATTTGCAAAAGCCTTTTATATAGCCAGGAGTGGACGACCAGGGCCAGTGTTGATCGATATTACAAAAGATGCCCAGACGAGTACGATGGATTTTGTGTACAAGCAAGTCAAGAAAATTCGCTCGTATCGGCCACTGCGCAAGCCACTGGATTCCCAGCTGGATCAAGCTGCCGAATTGATAAACAACGCCAAACGTCCATATATCCTGGTGGGTCATGGTGTTCATATTTCCGGAGCCCAGGATCTCTTCAAAGAATTTGTAGAAAAAACCAACATTCCTGTCGGCTGGACCGTCCACGGGATGGGAGTACTGGAAGATGATCATCCGCTCAACATGGGAATGTTGGGAATGCACGGAAACTATTCCACCAATATCCAAACTGCAAAATGTGATCTACTAATCGCCATCGGTATGCGATTTGATGACCGGGTAACGGGTGATGTGAGCAAGTTTGCCACCCAGGCCAAAGTCATCCACATCGAAATCGATCCGGCAGAAATCGATAAAAACGTTCAGACAGATGTCGGAATTTGTGCAGATGCTGGCATGGCCATTCAAAAACTCATGGATCGGGTTCAACCCGGCAATCATAAGCATTGGATTGACGAATTCCATGCGTTAACAGAATTGGAACATGAAAAAGTCATAAAAAAGGCTATAAGCCAGACTCCGGAAGATAAATTCATCAAAATGGGCCAGGTCATCAATCTGCTCAGTGAATTGACCGACGGTCAGGCGATCATCGCTACAGATGTGGGCCAGCACCAAATGGCCGCAGCCCGGTACTACAGAGCGAAGGACCGGAATATGTTCGTTACATCAGGGGGGGCAGGAACGATGGGATTTGGTCTTCCAGCTGCGTTTGGTGCAAAGGTCGGTCGACCGGATAAGGAAGTTATTCTGATCTGTGGAGACGGCGGGTTTCAAATGACACTTCAGGAGCTGGGGATGTTGTCTCAGTACAACGTCGGGGTCAAAGTCATCATCCTGGACAATGAATACCTCGGAATGGTGCGACAGTGGCAACAATTGTTTTTTGACAGGCGTTACTCATCCGTTGCGTTGCAAAATCCGGATTTCATAAAAATTTCAGAAGGATTTGGGGTGCCGGGTCTCAAGATCACCGATCCCAGGGACCTTCAGGGTGCTTTGGAGAAAATGCTGGCCACAGACGGACCGTATTTATTACACATTATGGTGGAAAAGGAAGAAAATATCTTCCCGATGGTCCCCGCAGGCTCCACTCCGGCCGAAATGATCCTTGAAAAAAAATAAGTCATGCAAAAAGAAGAATTCACAATATCGGTTTTCACGGAGGATTTTCCCGGGATTATCCAGCGTGTGGTGGGTAACTTCACGAAGCGGCACATCAACATTGTAAGTTTGACCACTTCGCATTCGTCCGTCAAGGACATCCATAGATTTACCATCGTGGTACACATGGAAGAAGAAAAAGTAAAGAAACTGGTCAATGCGCTGGAACGATCCGTGGATGTTCTCAAGGCTTTTTACTACCATCCGGAGGAGATTGTTTATCAGGAAATTGCCCTTTTCAAGGTACCTGCAAGCAAGTTCAACGACAGCACGACCGTCGAGGGATTGTTGCGGTACCACAAAGCCAATATTTTGTCGTTGGACCGGGATTTTGTCATGATTGAAAAATCAGGCCACGAAGACGACATCGATGAACTGCTGGCTGAACTCAAAAAAATCGGGTTGTACGAATTTGCACGGTCTGGTCGGGTTGCGATCACGAAGCAAATGGAACCCTTAAATAAGTATTTGGAATCCATTCAACAATTAGCAATCGAATAAAAACCATTAAAAACTTTAAAAACAATGGCAAAAATGAACTTTGGCGGCGTAGAAGAAAACGTCGTAACACGAGATGAATTTCCACTTTCCAAAGCACAGGAAATCCTTCAAGACGAGGTAATCGCAGTGATTGGATACGGTGTCCAGGGGCCAGGACAAGCTCTTAACCTCAGGGATAACGGAATCAACGTCATCGTCGGTCAGCGAAGTCCTTCCAAATCCTATGACAAAGCCATCGAGGATGGATTCGTCCCTGGTGAGACTTTGTTCTCTATAGAAGAAGCCCTGGAAAAGGGAACCATCATCATGTATTTACTTTCTGATGCGGCTCAGATCCAGCTTTGGCCTACGGTAAAAGAAAAACTAACTGCTGGGAAAGCATTGTATTTTTCACATGGATTCGGGATCACTTATAACGATCAGACCGGTATTATTCCACCCTCCGATGTGGACGTTATCCTCGTTGCACCAAAAGGTTCTGGAACCTCATTGCGCAGATTTTTCCTGGAAGGACGAGGACTTAACTCCAGTTATGCCATTCACCAGGATGCTACCGGGAAAGCCCACGATCGCGCGATTGCACTGGGTATTGCGGTAGGGTCCGGTTATCTGTTTGAAACCACCTTCAAAAAAGAAGTATACAGTGACCTGACCGGGGAACGGGGCAGTCTCATGGGAGCTATTCAAGGCTTATTTGAAGCTCAGTACAACGTATTGCGCAAACACGGTCATTCCCCATCTGAGGCATTCAACGAAACGGTCGAAGAATTGACGCAATCATTGATGCCATTGGTGGCTGAAAATGGAATGGACTGGATGTACGCCAATTGCAGTACCACTGCACAGCGAGGTGCCCTGGACTGGAAAGACAAATTTCGGGATGCCGTCGCTCCTGTATTTGAAGAGCTGTACGACAGCGTAGCAGCAGGAGTAGAGGCCAAACGATCGATCGACACCAACAGTCAACCTGATTATCGGGAAAAACTGGAGGCTGAATTAGCTGAATTACACAATTCCGAATTGTGGCAGGCGGGTAAACAAGTCCGTAAGCTGCGGCCAGAAAACGCATAATATGACCGAAAATACCGAAATCGATCAAGGGATTTTGGATTTCAGATTAATTGAACAGGCGGCAGAAAAACTTTCTGCCGTCGTTCAATCTACCCCTCTGATTCGGAGTGAAACATTATCCGAACGGTACGAATGCAATGTATACCTCAAAAGGGAGGATATGCAACAGGTTCGTTCCTACAAGATCCGGGGAGCATACAACAAAATGGCTTCCATTGAACGGTCACACCTGGAACAGGGAGTAGTGTGTGCCAGTGCAGGAAACCATGCCCAGGGAGTAGCGCTATCATGTCGGCTTATGAAAGTGCCCGGAACCATCTATATGCCCAATACCACCCCAAACCAAAAGGTCAAAAAAGTCAGGTTTTTTGGCCGGGATTATGTGACCATTCACCTGATCGGTGACAATTTTGACGATGCATACCGCGTGGCTATGGAAGATGCCACCAGGAACAACAGGATTTTCATCCACCCCTTCGATGACCTTCACGTCATTGCAGGACAGGGAACGGTAGGGCTTGAAATATTGGATGCAGCGACAGATTTTCATATCGATTATGCTTTTCTTCCTGTCGGTGGTGGCGGTCTGGCCAGCGGTGTAGGATCTATATTCAAACATCACAGCCCCAATACCAGAATTATCGGACTGGAGCCGGAAGGTGCACCCTCGATGTATGAATCGTTCCGACAGGGACACCTTGTCTCACTTGACCATATCGATCCATTCGTAGATGGGGCGGCTGTGAAGCAACCCGGTAAATTGACGTATGAAATCTGCAAGGAAGTACTCGACGATATTCATCTGATCCCGGAAGGAAAAGTGTGCACGACCATCCTTCAGATGTACAATGAAGAGGCCATTATAGTTGAACCTGCCGGCGCACTTAGTGTGTCTGCTTTGGATTTTTACAAAAAACAGATTAAAGGTAAAAATGTAGTCTGCATCATCAGCGGAGGCAATAATGACATTACCCGTACCGAGGAAATCAAGGAAAAATCACTGATTTATGAAGGGCTAAAACACTACTTCATCATCAACTTCCCACAGCGTGCCGGTGCTCTTCGTGAATTTTTAAACAACGTCCTGGGTCCTCATGATGACATAGCCTTTTTTGAATACGTGAAAAAGACAAGCCGTGAATCGGGTCCGGCAATCGTCGGAATCGAACTTCAAAACGTCGAGGATTACGATGGGTTGATCAATCGCATGAAGGAATTCAACATGGATTTCCAAAACCTCAACGAGGATTCTACCCTATTTGAATTGCTCATCGGCTAGTGCGCCGGGCATTAAGCTCGTGATATAAGCCGTAGACAATACTCAAACCATGCCATGGATCCTACCTCCTCCTTTTTAGGATGTTTTTTACTATTCCAGCGCTACTGCCACAAAAATCAACTACGGACCTGCGCTCCAGAATCCGCTGAGATTCCAAGAGTTCACATCCTTCCCACAAAATCCAAACCTCAAAATCCTTTCCACTCAAAATCAAATCCGTTATCAAGTGCTCTAAAGGAAACTTTTTCACTTTAAAACGGGTTGTAGGTCCAGGTTGGAAGAGTTTCCGAACTTTAACAGCTCATTTATACCTCACGGTCTCGAATCGCTCGTTTTGAAGGTGATCTTTTTGACCAGGAAAATTAATTGTCATATTATTGATAAGACTGTTTACTTCGGAACGTATTTTAACATTTTGGCAATTCTTTTTCCCTAAATAGGATCGTCGCAAAGTAAAACAAGATGAAAAACCTAATATTGATTTTCTGTTTATCGATTCCACTGATGACATACGGTCAAAAAGAAAACGACAACTACAAAGCCGTTTCGGATGGTCTGATACGTATGCTCAACCAGGAAAATTACGATGGGATTTATGAAATGTATTCCCCTGTATTGCGACGGTTTCAAAACAACGACCAATCAAAAAAATACCTTTCAGATGTCCGAAAAAAATACGGAAAAATCAAAGGTTGTGAATTTGTTCAATTCCAGCAAAATTACGGTGTATATCAAGCTACCGCAGAAAACGGAACCTTTCTGATGCGGATTTCACTGGACGACCAAAAACGGTTGGTCGCGCTCAACTTTGCCGCTCCCAAATAATTTTTATCTTCATTCCTCACGCAGTTCGCTAAAAGCGGAATAATCTTTAATGGAATTGATGATCCAGACCATTTTTGAAGAAAAGGAGGATCACCCATCGAAAAAGAGGTTAAATTCAGGTCTTCACTGTATGCATTGACCGAACTTCTGAGCGATTTTACATTCAGGACAAAATTCAGATCACCCTTCATTCCGCCATTATAAGGTGATTATCACTAATAGTCTAATTCTCCTTCTCCGTACCAGGGACGAAATGATATTTTTGAAAAAGTGAAACCGATCATAGCCAAAGCTACGTGATATTTTCCGTGATGATGATACGGTAAAAAAGTATTCGTCTATAATGATCAGGTATAAAGATGCTATTTCACTGGTGGACAACGTTCCAATCGTACCAAATAAAAAAAGCTCTTTTCCGGATAGAAAAGAGCTTTCTTATATATATCCTCCCCGGGAATTAATTCCCCAGGTAGTGCTTGAGCAATTTGCTTCTAGATACTGAACGCAATTTATTGATCGCTTTGTCTTTAATCTGTCGGACACGTTCGCGGGTCAATCCAAAACGGTCTCCGATATCTTCCAAAGACATGGGATGTTCCTCTCCGATACCAAAATACAATTTCACTACATCACACTGCCGTTCGGTCAATGTACTCAGTGAGCGGGTAATTTCCGTACGCAAAGATTCATTGTATTCGAGCATCTTGTCGGTCGAATGAATATTATCATTCTCCAATACATCAAGCAGTGAATTGTCTTCTCCATCAACAAATGGAGCGTCCATGGAGACGTGCCGTGCAGCAACGCCCAATGTTTTCTCGACTTCGTCGGAACCAATTTCCAGGATTTCGGCTAATTCATCAGAACTGGGTTCACGTTCAAACTCTTGTTCCAATTGAGAGAACGCGCGATTGATTTTATTCAATGACCCTACCTTGTTCAATGGCAGACGAACAATCCGTGACTGTTCGGCCAGGGCCTGAAGAATAGATTGCCGAATCCACCAAACGGCGTATGAAATAAATTTAAATCCACGCGTTTCATCAAAGCGTTTGGCTGCTTTGATCAACCCGAGGTTGCCTTCATTGATCAGGTCACTCAGGGACAACCCCTGGTTCTGATACTGCTTGGCTACGGATACCACGAACCGAAGATTAGCTTTTGTCAAATTTTCCAAAGCTTCCTGGTCCCCCTGTTTAATTCTTTTCGCCAAATCGACTTCCTCTTCAGGGGTCAAGAGATCCACCTTCCCTATTTCTTGTAGGTACTTCTCCAGAGATTGACTTTCTCTGTTCGTAATCGACTTGGTAATTTTTAGTTGCCTCATGTAAAATTTTGTCTTATAAGTAATTTCAATTCGTGAATAAAAAACGCAAAGATACGTTTTTCGTTCACTATAACCACCACTACAACCAAATGTTTAGAACACAAAAAAGGTTCCAATTCAGAAAAAAGGTTGAAATAATTTGGTAATATGGAGAAATTAAATTTTCTTTTGCCCTTAAAACACGAATCAATGCAAAGAGTTTCATTTAACATAGAGTTTCTATTCAAAGCATCGCCAACTATTTTGTATAAATTTCTCACGACCCCATCCTGCCTGGTGCGATGGTTCTGTGAGAGTGTGGATATTACGGGCGACACCTACACTTTCCAATGGAATGGTACTGAGGAAGTTGCATTCATGATCGATGACATCGAAGAAGAACGCGTCCGATTTCAATGGGAGGACTACCCGGATGAATTTTTCGAGTTTCGCATAGACACTTCACCTGTTACCAATGAAACGATCCTGACCATCACCGATCATTGCGACGACGATGAAGTCCAGGAGCAAAAAGATTTGTGGGATTCTCAGATCGAAAAACTAAGAAGAGAAACGGGAGGATAATTTTTCCATTATTCCGCTTCCGGAGCTAATTTTACGACGAGGCCGTCCATGTCTTCTGTAATTTGCAATTGACATCCGAGACGGCTGTTTTCTTCTACGAAAAATGCCTGGTCGAGCATGTCTTCTTCGGCATCACCCGACTCTGGAAGTCCGGTATCGTGGATGACGTACACGTGGCAGGTAGAGCACAGGGCCATACCACCACAGGTTCCTTTGACAGGGAGTTCACTTGCTTTGCAAACCTCCATCAAATTCAACCCCATGTCAGTAGGCACCTCAATGGTATGTTTTGTATCTTCGCGATCGATAATCGTAATCTCAATCATGGTTTTCATTTTCGCAGCAAATATACGAACCTGAAAATTTATAAGTGCAACCAAGATCAAATATGACGAATATTCAAATGGTCGATCTGCAGGGTCAATATCAAAACATCAAAAACGAAATTGATCAGGCAATACGGGAAGTAATTGATTCGGCCTACTTTATAAAAGGTCCCCAGGTCAGGGAATTCGAACAAAACCTGGCCGACTACCTTCAGACGAAATACGTCATCGGCTGCGCAAATGGGACCGATGCACTCCAAATTGCTCTCATGGCGCTCGACTTACCAGCGGGAAGTGAAATCATAGTACCTGATTTCACTTTTATTGCGACTGCTGAAGTCGTATCTCTGCTGGGATATACGCCTGTTTTTGCAGACGTCGATAAAGACACATTCAACATCGATCCGGAAAGTATCCGGGCCAATATATCGGAGCGTACATCAGCCATCATCCCGGTTCATCTCTTTGGTCAAAGCTGTGACATGGTTTCGATCATGAGCATTGCCAAAGAACACAACCTCAGGGTAATAGAAGACAATGCCCAGGCCATTGGCTCCTGGTGCAGGATCGAAAATCAGCAAGTTCCGCTGGGCACCATAGGAGATATTGGGTGTACCTCTTTTTTCCCGTCCAAGAACCTGGGGGCATACGGTGATGGGGGCGCCTTATTCACGGCAGACGAAGAGCTCGCACACAAAATCCAGATCATAGCCAACCACGGTATGGATAAGCGGTATTATCACGATGAAATCGGGGTCAATTCCAGGCTCGATTCCATTCAGGCTGCGATTCTCGATGTTAAACTCAAATACCTGAACGACTACAACCAGGCGCGGTACCGGGCCGCTCAAAAATACAACGAATATTTTGCGGCGATTCCTGAAATAGTTACTCCTGTCGAATCGACCTTCTCCACCCATGTATTTCATCAATATACATTGCGAATTTTGGAAGGCCAAAGGGATGCTGTGAAAAACATTCTGGAAGATGAAAAAATACCCTTCGGGATTTATTACCCAATTCCGCTCCATCGCCAAAAAGCCTTCGACCAAAAAGTGGTTAAATCGGGGGACTGTTCCCGCTCCATCGAATTGACCGAAGAAGTCATTTCATTGCCCATGCACACCGAGCTAACCGATGACGTCATCGAATACATAGCCCAAAACGTATCCCGTCATTTCAAATAAGACCAGGTGAAAAAGGCCGACCAGGTAATATTTAACCTTCCGGACCGATTACAGAATGTCGCCCGGTATATGTGGTCGACCTTTGCAGATGCCACTGGCATTGAAAATGATGATTTGCCAGCCCGGCCCTTCGTCCTTCATTCCTCGGGTGCATTCCCGATTTCCCATTCATTCAATGACCTCCTATCCGGAGATATCCAGCGGGTGGCCACCCGGTATCAATTGCCCGAAGGACTCGACATTTTTAGAGCGCAAGAGCCTCTGGCCTGTGCATTTTACCTGCTCAATAGTCTGCACGAGTGGGTATTACCTCTTGATAAATACGATAAGTATGGCCGATATCCATACCTGGAATCAATTCAGTACGCGACCAACACCATACAGGTAAACCTCGTCCAATCGATATTTGATGACACATTCCAAAACATAACGGGGCGGTCACGAACGCCACGAAAGAGCGAATTGTTTTGGTCGCACGACATCGATTACCTGCACAGTGCCTGGAGAAATGATTTGATTCTTGCCTGGCGAAATAGGGATTTGCGCACCTCAGTCCATTTAATATGGAGGGCATTAAGATCACCCGGGCGATGGAACAACATCAGTGAAATTTTGGAACTGGAAAAGGATTACGGGATTCGCTCCGTATTCTTCTGGTTGGCCCGGCAAGGAAAAAGCCAGATGTCCGGGCTACAGCGTATTGATCATGCCGATTACAACTTCTCCCAACCCTCAATGAGAGAAATTTGGGAAACGATACAAAAAACCGGATCCCGGCATGGGATCCACAAAAGCGCGTTTGAAAGCTCTATAACGGAGGAAATAATGAATCTCCCCCACCCCGTCCATATCAATCGGAATCATTTTTTAAAATTCCGCCTACCGGATCATTATCATAATATTGAAAAATCGGGTCTTTTGTACGACGCCAGCCTGGGATTCGCCGAACATTTCGGGTTCCGAAACTCTTTTGGTCGTCCGTTTCACCCCTACAATATTAAAACCAACCAGCCCTATTCCTTTGTCGAATATCCACTCCATCTCATGGACGCGACATTTCAGCACTACCTGGGTGATGACCTTCATTCGATGACCAGGACGATGACCGAATTCATCAACCAGCACCGCCACGATTGCACCCTGGGTATCCTAATTCACAATTCCTCTATAAATTTCACGGACAAAAAGGAGATGGCCATCTGGAAGCAGTTCTTTACTGACCTCAGGGACTTTCCCTACACAATTCCCACCCAACTCTAAAAAACACCGGTTATGAGACCAAATACCTTCCAAAATTTACCCCTACCCCCTTCGAAAACAATTGGGTAACTGCCTGTATTTTCTAAATAAAATCTTAAACCAAGCTAATTGTCTGATTTTTTATCTACCATCCCCGAGTTTACTCATTTACATCTGAACATCAATAACTTACACCATATAAATATTTCAAAAAAGAGAGAATAAAGATATATTAAGCACTCTTCTCTCTATATTTTCTATTAAAAATATCTAAAAAAGTTGGCAGCTTAAAAGAATTGTCCATATCTTAGTACTGTTTCTTTTGGGGTTTAGCACGGGAGGAGTCTCATATCTTTAGGCTCCTCCATTTTTTTTCTCCAATCTCCCTGATCCATTTTCTTCCAAAACTCCTGGTATTTAAAATTCACCGGACACTTAACCCTGGATTTTATAATTGGGGCATGAAATATCAAATTAATCGTGTCCTGAAATCGTTCCTATTGTATATCCGGTAATCCACCCTCCGGATGTAGCAGATCATATCGTCGATGGAAAACGCTGAAATAAACAGACTTAAGGAAAATTACAATAGAACTCGGTACTGGCACAAGTGGGGACCATATCTCAGCGAACGGCAATGGGGTACCGTCCGGGAAGATTACAGTCCGGATGGGGCAGCTTGGGATTATTTTCCGCACGACCATGCACGGAGTCGCGTATACAGATGGGGCGAGGATGGTATAGCCGGGCTGACTGATACGAGATGCCGCATATGTTTCAGTCCCGCCTTCTGGAATGGTAAGGATCCCATATTGAAAGAACGGTTATTTGGAATGAGTGGGGTCGAAGGGAATCACGGCGAGGATGTGAAAGAATTGTACTTCCACCTCGACAATACCCCCACGCATTCTTATATGAAATACCTGTATAAGTATCCCCAGCAACTTTTTCCCTATGATGACCTTCTTTCGACTAATCTCCACCGATCAAGAGAAGAGTTGGAGTATGAAATTCTCGACACAGGGGTTTTTAATGATAACGCCTATTTTGACATATTCATCGAATATGCCAAAGGCGACGTAGAGGACATTCTCATCAGGATTACCGCATACAATCGATTTCACCAGGAAGCCAGTCTGACCATACTCCCCACGGTGTGGCTGCGAAATCTATGGTCTTTTCACACGATAATGGGGGAATATTACATCGAAAAAAGAACAGAAAATCCGGAATACGGAACAGTTGAACTATATCAGCCGGAAAGAGGCCATTATCATTATTATTTCCAGACGCCCCAACTATGGTTGTTTACCGAAAACGAAACCAATACCCATCGATTATACGGCATCCCAAACGGTACTCCTTTTGTAAAAGATTTATTTCACGAAATGGTGACGGCCGGGGATTACGCCTTAATGGAGGGCAAATCAAGTGGTACAAAATTTTCGCCGTTGTATCAAAAAGACGTACCACCGGGAGAAGCATTTAGTGTAAAAATGCGGCTGAGCAACAAAGTCTTTCTATCCAACCCTTTGGAAGAGGAATTCGATCAAATATTTGTTCAACGAAAACAAGAATCGGATGCCTTTTACGATTCGATCTGCCAATCCGCAGATAAGGAAATGGCGCAGATTCAGAAACAAGCCTTATCGGGCATGATGTGGAATAAGCAATACTACCAGTACGATATCAATATCTGGCTCAAAGGTGACCCCGGGCACCCAATTCCACCATCTCAACGATATGAAGGCAGAAATGCGGAATGGACTCACCTTCACAACGAGGACATCCTTAGCATGCCCGACAAATGGGAATTTCCATGGTATGCCACCTGGGACCTTGCATTCCATGCCATAACCATTGGTATGGTTGATATTGAATGGGCCAAGCTCCAGTTGAATAAAGTTCTTCGGGAATGGTATATGAATCCGAGGGGACAAATACCCGCGTACGAATGGAATTTTTCCGATGTCAATCCTCCGGTTCATGCGTGGGCGGCGTTTGAGATCTACAAAAAAGAAAAGCAATCCACGGGTAAGAAGGACATTATGTTCCTCAAGCGAATTTTTCATAAATTGAATTTAAATTTTACCTGGTGGGTCAACATCAAAGACCGACGGGGTAACAACGTCATGGAAGGAGGGTTCCTCGGATTGGACAACATCGGAGTTTTCGATCGAAGTGACAAATTACCCGGGGGTGGATTCTTAGAACAGGTAGATGGAACGTCCTGGGTGGCCATGTTTGCGTTGAGAATGCTTCAAATGGCCATCGAAATAGCAGTGGAAGATCCATCGTATGAAGATATGGCGACCAAGTATTTTGAACATTTCGTCCTCATTTCTGCAGCACTCAACAAAATCGATGAAAATTGGGTGGGCTCCTGGGATGAAGAGGAAGGATTTTTCTACGATTTGTTGATCAATACGGAGACAGAAACATACCGTCCGATTAAGGTCCGTTCCCTGGTAGGTCTGACTCCCTTATTTGCGACAGCCATACTTCGGCGCGAGGATTTGAACAAATTACCCACTTTCAACGAAGGCATTAAATGGTTTTTCGACTACCGACGCAGAATTGGCAGTTTTACGATGCTCGATGAATTTGATCCAAACGAAGATATTTTATTGTCCCTGGTTCCCCGCGATCGGTTAAATCGATTGATGAACACCCTGGCAGATCCTGCTGAATTTTTTGGACCATTTGGTATTCGTTCTTTGTCCAGAATATACGAAAACCACGCTTATGTTTTTAATACTGACGGTCAACAATATTCCATAGGGTACGAACCGGGCGAATCCAAAACAAGTCTGTTTGGGGGTAATTCCAATTGGCGCGGCCCTGTCTGGTTTCCCATGAATTACCTGCTACTGAAAGCCATTCGTGAATACGATGCGTATTTTGGAGACTCATTTCGGGTCGTGCATCCCTACAATTCGCAGGAGTCTATTTCATTGGGGGATTTATCTACCATGCTTCAAAAAAACTTAATTTCTATATTTCTTCCGGACAAAAACGGACGTCGACCCGTGAATCAGCAAAGCGGGGATTGGTTTTTGGATCCACACTTTAAGGACCTGGTCTTATTTTATGAGCATTTCCACGCCGACCAGGGACGAGGTTTGGGAGCCTCCCACCAAACCGGCTGGACAGGTCTTGTAGCAAACCTGATCAGAGAAATTTCTGAAAAGCGGAGCTCCTGAAAAAAAGACCATTTTTTTTGAACCAATTCATTGGTCGTTGTTCTATCATATAGATTCACAAATTCAAACCATAGAGAAATCTACAATGCTATACAGCTATTTGTTCGCTCAACAGAACACCACCTCTACGACACTTGAAAATTTTAACGACTGGATCCTACGGTTAATTTCCAGGATGGGGATAACCGGAACCGGACAAATATATGTTCACCTGGGTATTCTATTAGCGCTCCTGTTGATCATCATTTTCCTCATCATGCCATTGGTTCGGAAATTGATCAACAACGCTCTGCATCGTTGGGCCGAAAGATCTACCACGAAGTTTGACGACATGTTGATCAAAAATAAATTTGCGTGGTATGTGACCCAGCTCATTCCGGTCATTATTATTTACAACTGTATACCGATCATTTTTTACAATTTTGAAGATTGGATCCCAATAGCCAGGACCATAATGGACATTTATTCGGTCATCCTGGTTCTATGGATTATTCGTGCTTTGCTCAGAACCCTGGTGGACTTTGGTCGGACAAAAGACTCACTCAAAGACAAACCACTTGAATCGTATTTGCAGGTGGTCATGATCATCCTCCACATATTCACCGGACTGATCATTTTCTCGTTGTTAACAGGTAAATCGGTCTTGACATTTCTCACGGCAATGGGAGCTGCTTCGGCGATATTATTGCTGGTATTCAGAGACTCAATACTGGGTTTTGTGGCCAGCATTCAAGTAGCGACCAATGACATGGTCCGTATCGGTGACTGGATTCAAATGGATAAATACGGTGCGGATGGGGACGTCATCGAAATCACCCTGACCACCGTGAAAGTTCAAAACTGGAACAAAACGATTACGACCATTCCGACATACAGTCTGATTTCAGATTCTTTCATCAACTGGCGGGGAATGCATGAATCTGGAGGACGAAGAATCAAACGCCCCATTCATGTCAAGATCTCGAGTATCCGATACCTGCGGGATGAAGAAATTGAAGAATTGAAAAAAATAAAACTACTTGAACCTTATATCGAAGAGAGGCAAAAAGAAATCAAAGCATATAATGAAGCAAATGCTCCGCACCGGGAAATTCCCGTCAATGGCCGGAACCTCACCAACGTCGGTCTGTTTCGGAAGTATATTGAGCTATACGCTGAGATGAGACCAGACATCAAAAAGGACATGTCATTTATGGTTCGTCAACTGGACCCCACCCCTACGGGGCTACCCATAGAATTGTACTTTTTTACTGATACGACTAAATGGGTGGAATACGAGGGCATTATGTCCGATATATTTGATCATTTACTGGCAGCGATCAAATAAAATCCAGCATCCGACGATTTGAGAATGCTGATCTCCGTCGGCGGTCAACCTGATCAGCGTGGACAAGAAAAAGAATGAAATCAGCGTGAATGACATGAGATCGGCTATAGTGCCGGACCCTATGATCGTAACTCAAGTTTCGGTATTTAATATACGGGAAATTTTAGGCATTATTCAAAGTTAAATGATACATTATGCCAGGATTTTATAATTCCAATCGCCTCTAAATTCATTTCTTTCTCATTTTATCTCCTCTAATTCATGACTGTTAACTTCAAGCCTTTTTCATATGCCCGTTTGTCAGCCCTCGCTTTTACTTTTAGGCCCAAAGTACAGGGCCCAGCTCTGCAGAAAATCTAAACGTGATTCCCTACGACGAAGCATATATTACCTACAAATGCTATCAAGAAAAGCAATTCAATTTTGCCGGAGCTGGAGCCTGACATACCCTCTAATGGACGGCAGGTAAACCCCAACTTCCCAGCGGACGGAGGGTTGATATAGACTTGATCCGCAATCTCCATGTCGGAATATGATACATGGCAATCAGTTCCGGATCCCGAGAATCGTAGTGTTCACTACGAAGTATTTTTACTTTTTCGGTTATATGGATGAAAGATATGACAGATATTCGAGACTGTCATACCTGATCTGTCATATCTGATCTGTCAAATCTGCTGTCTCATTTTTCAATATATTCCACCCCCACCCAGCTATTGTACATCCCAAAAACGCCGTATCCTCCTTCGATATTGGAATATACGGGTTTACTGGTGGAAAATGGATCCCCCCCGGAGTCTCTATAGTCTGCTACATCCGACAAGAACCGGGTCAATCCCGGAGAGAGATGATTAATCCACAACTGTACCGCGTTGACAAACTGGTTTTCACTACCAGGTTCGGGCTTGATAAACGTGGCGGAGCCTAACGTTTCGTGGATCGTTCCATCCGGATAAATGCGACTGTCATACAAGCCACCCAACGAAAAACGCCCGTACATCAGATCGCGCCCCCGAATAAATACCATACCGCTATCCACCGAATAATCCTCGCGGAAGTGAAAGCCTCCCCCAGATCCAGGATCGAAGCGGCACGCCACTTCGATAAAATTCTTTTCCGGAAACGTACTCGTATCCTGATACAGCCTCGCTTCCAATACCTCCAGTATCGAAGGCAAATGATCGATCCCCGATTTCAATACAAGTTGACCATCATTTGACTTGACTTCCACATGGTAATCCCGGTCGGGGAAAAGCCATAAGTTTGCGGTATCCAGGATGAAATGACCCTCTTCTTCTCTTGTATATTCGTATTTCTCCACTCCGTTCTCGTATAAAAAGACCGAAAATTCCGGAAGCTCAGGTACAGAATGTGCAGTCAAACTATCGATGGGCTCCGAATATTTGATATACGCCTGCCCACCTTCCTGCGGACTGAGCATGGCGTGGAGAATCAACGAAGGTTGATATGCCGGCCGGACGAGTGCATCAGAATAGATCTCACATCCGGAAATGGTAGTTAGGATCAAAATCAAGTAAACAGTACACTGAAAATGGTATTCTCTCTTCATATGATTACAATTCAAATCCTACATTAATAGAAGGAATAATGGGAAAGACCGACCGGATCTTCCACTTTCCGTCCTTGAAGTCCACGGAATATGGATTTTTCCGGAAATAAGCGTTATATACATTGAGGCTGAACCAGAACTTTTTCCCCGTTTTATCTGACACCCGGTCCCGTCGCAGACCAATATCCAGACGATGGTATGCCGGCAGTCGCTCATTGTTGATCCCGGGAAATATGGGGTAGGTTTCGGTCCCGGTCAATGGATCACTCGGCACCTCTTCATTGGACCAGGTGATGGGACGACCGGTCCGATACACCCACTGCGCGGAAAGCCGATACTCCGGACTGATCTGATAGACCAACAAGGTATTAAACTGGTTTCGGTAATCAAAATCCGAAGGGAAAGATCGGCCACCGTTGAGGTTCTTAAATACGGATTCTGTTTTTGCCCAGGTATAGGCGATCGACCCGTGAAAATCTCCGGACGTTTTTTGAACCATCATTTCTATCCCATAACCAGCGGTTTTACCGCCTGTCACCAGCGATGATTTGAAATCCAGAATGGTCTGAAGATCTTTATACAGTGGTATGTATCGAACCACATCCTCCTGATTTTTGTAATACACCTCCATAGAAAGGTTGTCTATCCATCGATCGAAGGACTGAAAATAGCCCAGTGAATATTGATGTGATGAGGATGGATCAATGTCTACATCCACCATAACAAAATTTTCGATGAACAAGGCTTCCAGGTTGTACGCCACCAAATGGATAATCTGGTTCTGACGGTTGTAAGCGGCATTGAACGTCGTGTGTGGACCGGCTTCCCAGATCAGCATAGCCTTAGGTTCTGGCAGCCATTCCTGCCGGTTTTTGGACGAAAAATATGTAAGTCGGCTCCCCCCTTTTAATCGAAACCGGGATCCCAGCTCCATCTCGGCATCCAGGTATGTTGAAATCAACCAGGATTCCGGGCCATTGAGTTGATCCTGGAATGATCCTTCAGTCCTATCGTTGTTGGTGGCGAAGGAGCTGAGTTTATAGTAGCCGAATCCATAGGCCAACCGCTCGACTTCCAGGCCATAGGTCAGATCCCAAATACCCGTAGCATAATATTTGCCGCTGATCCGGGCTTTCAGCGAAGTAATGTCGTTATCCGTTTGTTCAATATCATGCATAGTCGAGATATACTGCGATTTGAAATCATATGCCAGTTCTTTTTGATCCTTTTCCAGATAATTGCGATGTCGGGAATAACTCAGATGCCCCTGCAAGCTATGGCGATTGCTCAGTAACCTGGAATAATTCAGGGCAGCGGTCCAGTTGCGCAGGCCATACCGATTGGCATTATCATGATGATACTGCGAGCTCTTCTCGTACGTCCTTCCCAGCATGATATCACTACCGTGGTACAGCGAAAGGGACATGGAAGATTCGTCGTCGATCTGGTGATCAATCTTGGCATTGAGGTCGTAAAAGGTGTACCCCGGCACGTTCCCTTCCTGCTTACGGTTGTTGATTCGGATCCGTTTCGGCAGAAAAAAGAGATCAAACAGCGTGGTGCGAAGTCCTACGCTATAGGAAGTACGGCCGTTATCAGACATTGGCCCCGATACATTGATTTTGGAGGTTACTATACCGATATCCACCGTCCCTTCCAGCTGTTTCTTATTTCCGTTTCTTGTCCGGATATCCAGGACAGAGGAAAGGCGTCCCCCGTAGGAAGAGGGCCAGTAACTTTTATAAAAATCCACGTGACTGATCAGACTGGTATTGAACAAGGATATAAAACCGGCCGCGTGGTTGACATTGAATAGCGTAGCACCGTCCATGAGGATGAGATTCTGGTCCTGCTTGCCGCCCCTAACGAGGAGATGGGAATACCCTTCCCGACCTCCGGTCACACCAGGTAGGAAGGTAATGGACTTGATTACATCGGTCTCTCCTGTCAATC
>CALGAA010000363.1 GCA_937952445.1 uncultured Bacteroidota bacterium
CTTTAGATGATGAAGATATGGCGAAAAAGAATCCGTCAGATGTGTCACGAATTTATTGACCGGTGCACTATATAATTTTTATTATTTTATACTTTCGTTAGCCAAAACCAGGAAATATCATGGAACGTATAGATTTTCACGATGCAGAAATTGTAGAAACAGGCGATGGTTCATCTACATTGAAACATTCAGTCCTGGGTGAATTGTATCACTCACGACATGGGGCGTGGACGGAAAGCCACCATATTTTTATAAAACACGGTTTGTCAGAATTCCTTGGTGGGGAAATAAAACCTATCCAGGTTTTTGAAATGGGTTTTGGAAGCGGTCTCAATGCGGCATTGACCCGGGAAGCAGCGGACAAATACCGTCATCCTGTTCATTATACATCGATCGAGTTGTATCCGATCCGGGAATCCGTGATCCGCGATATGGATATGCCCGGTCAGACCGATGTAGAACGAGAGCGGTGGCTTGAATTGCATTCCACACCATGGGATGAAGAAGTGAAGATTACTCCATATTTTACGATCCATAAAATTCGAGGTTCCTTCCCAAATTCGTCTCTCAAAATTCCCGGGAAATTCGATTTAATTTACTACGACGCTTTTGCTCCGGCAGCTCAACCGGAGTTGTGGAGCTTTGATACCCTTGCTGAATGTTTCGACTTATTGAACTCAGGCGGACGATGGTTGTCGTTTTGCGCGAAAGGGCAGGTCCGTCGAGATCTTCAAGAAGTCGGATTTGAGGTAGAAGCATTGCCGGGGCCACCGGGAAAACGCGAAATGACCAGAGCTTTAAAAGCATAAGTAATCCTTCTCATATAGAATCTGCGTTACATCTGTTTGTTTGGATGAATAAAGTACGACAGGAAAATTTCATACCACCTTTATTTTGCGTCCTGTCATTTTTAAATTTGTAAATCATTGGTGTTCCGTGGGTTTGGGAATTTTGCACTAAAATTTCGCTTGTACTCCTGATAATTTAGCCAACAATCCCCAATTTGATCTGTTAGTCCTGCACCTTATCATGAAAAATAAGGTGTTGGTCTAAATTTTCAAGTCACTGAATTGTTGTTTTGTATTTTTGATCCAGTTCTTATTTAATGCCTCTTAAGTTAAATTTTATAAATTATTCAATATGAAATCTTCAATACTTGGTTTGGTTTTTATTTTTTTCACGACGATAGCCAGTGCACAATTTCCAGACGCAGGCGCATCCAGCGGTAGCTCCATCGTAGGGAAAATTACCGGAAAAGTCATTGATAGTACGACGATGACTCCGGTTGAATTTGCCACAATTGCCCTTCGACGCAGTGGGTTTGATCAGGATATCGATGGGA
>CALGAA010000364.1 GCA_937952445.1 uncultured Bacteroidota bacterium
TCTTGCAGCATCTGTTAAATTACTTCCTAATTGATCAATCAATCCATTTCTATTAGTAGATTGTTTTGTTTTTGTTCTAGTCGTTGTATGGTTTGCACCATTTGCTTGATTAGAGAAAGCTTCTGCATTGCCAAATGGGAAACCAGAATGCGCAGCTTTAGCTTTGAGGTGCGATCCGTCATGGAAAAATATCCGTTCCACTATCTGGATGAATCGGATTAGCATCCCCTCAAAGCCCCGGAATGGTGTAATTTATAACATAACAAAACGATAAATTCACAGGAAACAGAATTATGAAACAACCGAATCCATCTTCATCCAGGCGTTTGATCTTTGATGGCCATTTGGATCTTTCCATGAACGCCATCGAATGGAACAGGGATCTTCGACAACCTCTACATGTCATACGGGAGCGGGAGATGCATATGCCTGACAAACCGGACCGGGGCAATGGAACGGTTTGTTTGCCTGAACTACGAGCCGGAAAAATCGGACTGGTCATCGCTACCCAATTGGCCCGCTACACGCCACCGGGGAGCAAGTTATCCGGATGGAGCTCTCCTCAACAGGCCTGGGCAATGACTCAAGCGCAATTGGCCTGGTACAGAGAAATGGAAGCACTGGATGAAATGAGGCAAATTACAAACCTTGAACAGTTGGAAAATCACCTTAGCTTGTGGCAGGATGAATCGATACCGGACGATAAAAAGCCAATCGGCTATATTCTGAGTCTGGAGGGAGCGGATTCGCTGGTCGATCCGTCCTACCTCCAAAAGGCGTGTAACTATGGATTGAAGGCGATCAACCTGTCCCATTTCGGACCGGGGCGTTATGCTCCTGGTACCCGTATGGAAGGCGGTTTGACGGATTTGGGGAAAGAACTCATCGGAGAGATGAATAGGTTGCTGGACACCCCCCATCAGTTGATCTTGGATGTGACCCACCTGACAGAAGAAGGATTTGACGAAGCACTGGACCTGTACCAAGGTCCGGTATGGGCAAGTCACCACAACGTCCGGAAATTTGTTCCCAACCAGCGGCAGTTAACCGACGATCAGATCAAAAGGTTGATCGAACGCGGTGCCGTGATTGGTGGGATGCTGGATTGCTGGGCCATGGACGTGCGTTTCATTGATACGGTATCGGATCCCTGGCAGCTTGATATCCGGTTGGCACACCTGATCGACCATTGGGACCACATCTGCCAAATCGCCGGAAACTCAAACCATATCGCCATCGGGAGTGATCTTGACGGAATATTTGGCACCGAACAATCGCCCTGGGACCTCAACTCCATCGCGGATCTGCAAAAATACGAGACGTTACTGGAAGAGCGGGGATATTCCGATCAGGATATCGACAACATATTTCACGAAAATTGGCTCCGGTTCCTACGAAAAGCCTGGAATTGAGGCCTTAGAAAATTAATAACCGAAATGACTGCGATCAATCAATTGCACGCCGGAGCTGCCCAGATCGATATTACTCCGCCACTGGGCACTCGGATCAACGGTGATTTTGTCACCCATTTTGCCACCCAAATTCACGACCCCTTATATGCAAAATGCCTGATCCTGCAAAACGGTCACGAGATTCTGGCCTGGGTCATCGTGGATATTTGCGTCATGTCTCAGGAGTTTATAGAACCGGTCAAAGAAGAAATTCACCGACAAACCCACATCCCAATCCGAAACATTTTACTCGCCAGCACCCATACCCACGCGGCCGGTTCGATTGAAGAAGTACATCTGAGCGCTTCCGATATGGCATACAGGAAGAGGTTGGCCCAATTGCTGCCGGAAGTCGTGGTTCAGGCCAGGGATAATATGAGACCATCCGAACTTTCCTGGGGGTCGGTTCTGGTGCCGGAACATGTCCTTTGCCGGCGATACCACATGAAGGAAGACTACGTTCCTTTCAATCCGGTCACCGGGCAGAGCGATCAGATAAAAACGAACCCTTTTGGCCTTGAAAAATGGATCGATCGTCCGGTTGCAGAACCCGATCCGGAACTGTTCTATCTGGCAGTTCGCGGACTGGACGGAGAATGGATCTCCGTGGTCGGAAACTATTCATTGCACTACGTTGGAGATTGGGAAAATGGAACCATATCAGCGGATTATTTTGGTGTTTTTGCCCGAAGACTAAAAGTAAAATTGGGAGCAACCAACGACTTTGTGGGAATTATGACCAATGGAACCAGCGGAGATATCAATATTTGGGATTTTGAAGGTAAGAAAAACTATCCCTCAACGTTTTTTGATAAAAGCAAATTGATTGGAAATGATATCGCTGACCGATTATTTCTGCACCTTCAGGACAATGTCAACTGGCAAAATGATGTTTATTTGGGAGTACAATCCAGGTTGATCAATCAGGATGTCCGAAAACCCTCCGAAGTAGAAATTATGAGAGCGCGAGAACTGGTGGAACGCAGCAATTACGAAGAATTTACATACAGTCAGGAAGGGCTGGAAAAGGTGTACGCCCGCGAACAAATAATGCTCAGCCTAACACCCACGACCCGAGAGATTCCACTACAGGCATTTCGCATTGGAGATCTAACCGTGGGTGCATTACCGGGCGAATTTTTTGCTGAAACAGGGTTAAAATTAAAAAAATCGATCGGCACATCAGGTTATTTTACGATTTGCCTGGCCAACGGCAATGTGGGTTATGTACCTCCAAAGCAGGAAATCGAATTAGGAGGTTATGAAACCTGGCGATGCCGGTATAGTTGTCTGGAACCTCAAGCAGAGACAAGCATTAGAAATGAATTGATAAAAATGGCCAATGCCGTGTCCGACTAACAAAAACCAACATGCCGGGCAGGCATTGAAAAATTGTAATCATGGAGAAATACTGGTACCACCTTGCTGACATAGATCAAATCGATTCCCCCGCCCTTGTCGTTTACCTCGACCGGGTGCGGCGAAATATCGACACTTTACTTAGCATGACTAAAGATGTCAACCAGTTGCGCCCCCACGTCAAGACGCACAAATCGCCCCACATCTCAAAGATGCTGATCGATAAAGGAATTCAAAAATTCAAGTGTGCCACTATAGCAGAAGCCGAAATGCTGGGTGAAGCTGGTGCTCTGGATGTTCTCCTGGCCTATCCCATTCAGGGTCCCAAGATAGACCGGTTGATCGCTTTGATGCAAAAATATCCCCAAACGAAGTATTCGTGTTTGGTTGACAACCGCAATTCTGCAAAGGAAATATCAAATAAAACCGGCGACAACGGAACCACCGTTTGCGTTTTCATTGATCTCAATGTCGGAATGAATCGGACAGGTCTTGTACCCGGAACACAAGCCATTGACCTGATTAAGGACATCGAAGACCTGAAAGGAATCCGGGTGATCGGCTTACACGCGTACGACGGGCATATTCGCAATGTCGATCTGGATGAACGAAAAGAGGAATGTGACAAAGCGTTCCGTCCGGTATTGGAAATGAACAGGGAACTGCAGGCTGAGGGATATTCATTTACCATCGTAGCCGGGGGATCTCCCACTTTTCCCATCCATGTCCGAAGGATGAACGTGGAATGCAGCCCGGGAACGTTCATATATTGGGATAAGGGCTATCAGGACAACTGTCCCGAGCAAGACTTCTTGCCTGCTGCCCTGGTGGTTAGCCGGGTCATATCCAATCCCGCACCGAATATCTTTTGCCTCGATCTCGGCCATAAATCCATAGCTCCGGAGAATCCACTCCACAAAAGAGTACATTTTTACAATGGACCTGAAATGAATTTCATCGGACAAAGTGAGGAGCACCTCGTGGTAGAATTACAAAACAATGATGTACTCCAGGTAGGAGATGTACTGTATGGCGTACCTATTCATATTTGTCCCACTGTGGCTTTGTACGATGATGTATTGGTCAGTGAAAGCGGACAAATCACGAACCGATGGCCGGTGGTCGCCCGCGATCGCATGATCACGGTGTAATCCATGCTGCTGTATTTTTACGAGCACTCAATAAGGCAGGAAAATATAAACCCGAAAAATTCACCACATACCTCAAGTTCCTATAAATGACCTTGTAGATGCTACATGTGATTATAATGGTTTCTGTTACTTTTTTTGCTGAAAAAAAGTAACCAAAAAAGCAGCCCTCT
>CALGAA010000365.1 GCA_937952445.1 uncultured Bacteroidota bacterium
ACAGCCGATAACCAACAGCCCACAGCCAACAGCCAACAGCCGATAACCAACAGCCAACAGTCGATAACCGACAGCACCCTACTCAACCTACCCTCCCCTTACTTCCAGACCCAATTCCTGTAGCTGTTCTTCATCCAGGGGGGACGGCGCATCGATCATCATATCGCGTCCCATGTTATTTTTGGGGAAAGCTATAAAATCCCGGATGGAATTTTTCCCGTTCATCACCGCACAAAGCCGATCCAATCCAAACGCTATACCACCGTGGGGAGGGGCTCCGTATTCAAATGCATTCATCAGGAACCCAAACTGTTCATCAGCTTCCTCCGGGGTGAATTGGAGTAGTCGGAATGCTTTTTCCTGTAGATCCCGGTCGTGGATCCGAATGGACCCCCCGCCAATTTCAGACCCGTTGATCACCAGATCATACGCATCTGCCCGGATAGACTCCAGTGTACTACGATCCGTGGAACTCATTTTGGGAATGTCTTCCTGTTTGGGGGACGTAAAAGGATGATGTTTGGCGTAAAATCGTCCGGTTTCTTCATCCCACTCCAGCAAGGGGAAATCGACAACCCATAGCGCGCTAAAGTCATCCGGGGCATACAGGTCATGCCGCCGGGCCAGTTCGAGCCGAAGGGTGCCCAATTGGATCCGGGTAGCTTCCTGATCACCACTCATCAGGAATAATATATCGCCTTCGCCGCCATTCAAGGCTGTGAACCAGGATTTCAGGGTCTCGTCATCATAAAATTTACCAACCGTAGATTTGATCGAGCCATCGCCTTTCCATTGCACATACACCAGTCCTTTGGCTCCCACTTGCGGTCGCTGCACCCATTCGGTAATCTCCTTCATGTTTTTGTTGGAATATTCATCTGCCTGGCCTTCGAGAAGAATGGCCCCGATAAATGGTGCCTGGTCAAATACCTTAAAGTCATGGCCCTGAACACGTTCAGTCATTTCATGGATAACCATGCCAAAGCGTGTGTCGGGTTTGTCAGAACCGTACAATCGCATTGCTTCGTCGTACGTCAACCGAGGAAATTCGGGCAGGGTGACCGATAACATATGTTCAAACAGATGCCTGGTGAGTGCCTCAAAGGTGCGGAGAATATCTTCCTGATGGACAAAGGCCATTTCACAATCCAATTGCGTGAATTCCGGTTGACGGTCTGCACGCAGGTCTTCGTCCCGGAAACATTTGGCGATTTGAAAATATTTATCCATCCCGGCCACCATAAAAAGCTGTTTAAATGTCTGGGGGGACTGGGGTAGTGCATAAAATTGGCCGGGATTCATCCGCGAAGGAACCACGAAATCCCGGGCTCCTTCCGGTGTGCTTTTGATCAGGATCGGTGTCTCGATTTCCAAAAAGTCGATTTGATCCAGATACTGGCGCATAGCCAGGGTCAGCTTGCTTCGGAATTTGATTTGATCCTGCAGGACTGGTCGTCGCAGGTCCAGATACCGATATTTCATGCGCAGCTCATCACCCCCATCGGTATCATTTTCGATGGTGAAGGGAGGAAGTTTGGATCGGTTCAACATTGTTATTTCGCTGACCACGACTTCCACATCACCCGTTGGCAATTCAGGATTTTTATTACTTCGCTCGCGTACCTGCCCCTCAATCTGGATTACATCTTCCCGGTTGAGTTTCCGGGCCTGAAGGCACAATGCCTCATTGGTTTCCATGTTAAATATCAGTTGGGTCAGCCCGTACCGATCCCTCAAATCGATGAAAGTCATCCCCCCAAAATCCCGCTTGGTATCCATCCATCCACTCAATTTTACGGTCTGTCCGACGTGCTCCTGGCGCAATTGCCCACAATGATGTGTTCTGTACATGATTATTAAAATTTGGACCAAAATTATAAACTAATCGCGGGATAAGCCATTTTCTCCTTAATTAAAATGATTCAAAATTGGGGACCCGAAAAATGATCACTTCCATTTTCAGTTACAAAACAGTATATTTGTCATCTTTAATCGACGGTCTTCCTATCCACAGGAAATGGCAGACCTTTGAGGATCGTATATGATAGATCATTACAAAATACTAACTCTTACATTCAGTGACGCCCGCCTGGAGGAATTATCGGATTATCTGATCGCAGATAGTCCGGAAACAGGAGAGGTGACCGCACTTCAAAGTTTGAAGATGGAATTGGGCGTGGAGGAATTATACTACCTCCACACGTGTAACCGGGTATTGTATTTGTTTTATAGCCCGAAATCTCTTTCCGATATTCATCACGGATTGATCGGGTACTTACGCCGTCAAGCACCGGATTCAAAAGTTAATTTTGGATTGAAAAAATATGCAGGTGATGACGCCGTACAGCATTTTTTTGAAGTGGCCTCGTCGCTCCAATCGATGGTGGTCGGAGAGCATGAAATATTGCGGCAGGTGAGAGAAGCCTATGAAAAATGTTGGCAGAATGGTCTTGCGGGAGATCAGATCCGCATATTATTTCAGAGTGCGTTACAAACAGCTAAAGCAGTTCACAATAAAACCCGGATCAGCGAGAAGGCCGTTAGTGTGGTATCACTGGCTATGAAAAAACTCCGTAGGCTGGGCATTCATCCTCAGGATGAGGTGATCCTGATCGGCGCGGGTGATACGATGCAAAAAGTCGGACGGTTCCTGCAGGAATGGAAAATGGAGAAAGTCAAAATCTTCAACCGGTCGTGGGAGAACTTGCACCTGATGCAGCAAATTTTGCCGGGTGCTGAAATCCATCTTCTGGAGGAGCTTCCTGATCACGATCTCAACGTTCCTTTTATTATTACGTGTACTTCTCATCCCGACTTTATACTGACCTCTGAAATTATTGATTCTTCTACCGGTGGGAAAGGGATGGCTGGTTGCAGGGGGATTCTGGATCTGGCAGTACCTCGTGATGTTCACCCCGAAGTGATCACAGACTATGGTCTTAAGGTGATCGAAGTGGAATCATTGCGCACAGTGGCCGAGAAAAACAAAGATTTTCGGAAGAAAGAAATGCTGCTGGCCGGAAAAATTATATCCGCGGAACTGGAGTCATTCCGCGAAAAAGTTCACCGTCGCTTTATCGAACGAGCCTTCCGGGATGTTCCGTCAAGGGTATACGCCACGCGGGATAAAGCCCTGAACGAGGTGTACAAAGATCAGATCGAGAACCTCGATCCCCAGAGCCAGGATTTGATCCGGGAAATCGTCAATTATATGGCAGATAAATGCATCAGTATTCCGATGCAAACCGCTCGTAAACAGTATATTGCGATACGGAAAGCACAGAGTATGTCGACGAAACAGTCCGATCAATACAAAAAAGATTAACACGAATAAGATCCCGTTTTTAAGACCGGGTAGCTGACAGTATTGAAGGATTCCATTTCCATCAAATTATCTTTCCGAAGATTTACCAATCCTTGTATTTTATCATTTCCACTTACTATCAGGGAGGCCATTGTGGATGGTCTGAGGGTGAAAGAAATCCGGTGTATGGGTCCAGGGAACCATCTTGGCCAATTGCAAAAATGGTGGTAAATTGGGACTAGTTCACCAAATCATAAATTCCTATGGGTATTTCTTCATCTTTTTTGCCTGATCATCATCACCCTAAGCCATACGCAGGCCCCACTATGCGCAGTGATGCTTCTTCGATCTGACAAAAAATATTTTGAAATACCACTATAGGAACTTAAAA
>CALGAA010000366.1 GCA_937952445.1 uncultured Bacteroidota bacterium
TTGGTTCAAAAACAAAATAAGATCTATCTCACATCCTCTCAATTTTTGCCTAACTCCTCTTCGTTATTGACCTGATCAAACAGATTCATAATTTCCTCCACGATCATTCGGGAGGCGTTGATCTCCACCCGATTGGTCGTCAACCAGGTTTCGTACCCACCCACTTCGTGTTGTTCCGGTGTAGGCAAATACCCGTATGCGCCATTGGCCAGCTCGATGGTAAAGGTATCCTCGAACGGGCTTTTATCTTTAATTTCGAGGCCCGTTTCCGCAAAGGTTTCAAACGGAATAGCAGCGATTCCGAGGTCACCAATTTTGAGGGTTTGCAACACAATATCGATCTCATCCGGCCAGTCTTCCTCGATGATTTTGATCCGCTCAGCGTATATTTTCTCAAGCGGATGGAACAAGGGATCGGCATCGATGGGTCGTTGTCGAACCTTTTCCATATTGGCAAGCAATTCCGGGCTGGCCCGGCGAATTTTCAATGTCAATTCTGACTGGGCCGCTTTTAACGGGACCCACTCTTTGAAATCGAGATTATGATATTCGCTCATCACTTTTTCGGCGATATCGTGAGCTACGATGCGCATTTTTTCATAGGGAGCGTGCCTCTCCCGGGTTGGCCCGGGCCAGTTAATGTTGTTGATATCCCCCGAAGTCCCATTTGACATAATCCCAACAAATGGGGGGTGCTGGCGGTCGGCATTCAACAGTTCCTGCATCCGGTCCCCGAAAACGGCAAAGTAATCGGCTGACAAATGTCCGCTCGGGACACCACCCACGTAATGGAGTGAATAATTCCCCAGCAACGCTATCGGCCGCCCTTCCGTGGATTCGATCGCGAGAAAATACACTTCCGGATCGGTGGGACCAGCGGGCTCAACCAAATCAGGGTGCCCCACGCCCGGGTTCATTTTCGCTTTGTCATAGAATCCAAGCGGACTCATGACGGGTTCTTTCATGATCCATCTCCTGTTGAACACATGCTCCGGCGCATCGACCGATCCCCAGGCAATTCGGGCAGGTTCGAGGTTCCCCATCGCCGTCTGGACCCCATCTGCGATCCTTTTGGCGACAAAAAGTTGATATTCATCGAGAGGCTCGCCGTATTGCCAGCTTCGGCGGGCTATTCCCTGTTTTCCGGCGCTTGCAGAAGAATGCGTGTGGGTAGCCGCGAGAAGTACATTGGACGATGGAATCTTGAGTTTGTTCTGAATCATCGCTTTTGCCGCATCGTAGACTTCCCTTTTTACGGCCACATTGTCCACGAGAACGATGGCCAGGGTTTCATTTCCATCCTGCAGAACGATGGTTTTGGCATTGATCTGGTCGTGGACATAATCTGCTAAGGGGGCATTGTAGTTCCCGACAATCTCCATGCCCAGGGGTGGAGTGATGTTGCTTATAGACGCACCAGCCCGCAATATCCGGTCCTGTCCAACCGAAGTTGTGGGTGAGAGAAAAATCAAGGCAACGGTGACGTAGGCAAACAAAAACGGGGGAAGCAGATTGGCAAAACTTTTCATGGTTGATTCAAAAATTATTCTGGTTATACATTTAAAATTAAAATTAATCCAATTGCGGGGGTACATTCCCGTAAGACCACGGTGCTTTGAACTCCGGGGGAGCGGGGGGTTGCGGAATAGGACCGGGTTCCAGACTATTTGCTAATCTGATACCGGTTTCAGCAAACTGTTGCCCGGCGGTGATTTCGAGATTAGAATACTCGGTCAGGCGGGTTTCATAGCCTCCGCCGTTGGGACCAAACGCTTCTTCAGTCGGCACGTAGCCGACGCAACCATTGGCGAGTTCCACCACGAAGGTGAAGGGAAAATTCACACCTTTTTTGATGTCCAGTCCGAACTCCACAAAATATTCGGCCGGATTGGAGACCAGAGCAATCGGTCCTACCTGGATGACCTGGACTTCCACTTCAGCTGTGGGGCTTTTTTTGATCAGCTCATCCAAAATCACGGTGGATTTGGCAAAGGTCCATTGGGTGGTCCCTACGACTTCGGGTTCCTGGACAACGATCTGCATTGCTTTTTCCACATTTTCGGGAGCCGGTTTGCGCCGTTCGATCTCCCACACTCTGGAAGTATAGTCCAGGGGGATGTTGTTGCCGGCACCTCGTTGGATCAGAAGCAAAGTCTTGTAGGCCTCTGCCCCGACTCTTCCCCCTACGATTTCACACCATTCCCTTCCGCTCGGATTGGCGTGGGTAGCCAGATTATCCACCTGGGTTATATCCCCGCATGCTCCCTGGAGAAAAACCACCGGCAAGGCCGCATTCCCTGTTGCCCGGCGTATGGTCCGCTCCATGGTCCATATCCAATTGGCTGAAATCCCACCGGGATTGGTTGTGGCGTGACAGGAAAAATTTACGATCGTACCCAGGAGTCGGCCGTCATGATCCCATACACCCACTGTTCCCACATCGGGATCAATAGGACCCGCGTAATCGATGATATCGGGGTTACCGACACCGGGATGAGAGTACGTCAGCCCATTTTTCATGGTTAGTCGTCGATTAAACGCTACCTTATCCTCGTGCCCTACGCCTACCGCCAATTTTGCATCGGTTTTGAGGCGATCTGCCTGAACCACGGCCTGGATAATCTGATGGGTTAATTCCTGGGTATATCCTGGATCCGAGGTAACAGTTTTATTGAAAACAAGGTCTTTGACGAGGGGGGAAGCATCTTCAAACATTTCAGCGTCGATCATCCCGATCGGACCTGACGAATGCGAATGCGAAGCGCCGATCATTACGGCTTCAGGGTCGATGCCCGTGCTTTTTTGAATACCCTCCCGGGCAGCCAGCACGACATCCCGCGTGATAAATAAAAGATCTACACCGACTCTGGCCACCCTTTTGCTTCCGTGGTCAAAGACGGCAGCCCGTACCTTGCAGCGGTAGTTGAAACTGGTGTGATAGCTTTTGCCATATCCGCCCGGCTGTTCCATCCCGATAGCGGGCGTGATGTCGGTTTCGGCAAATCCTGCTTTGAACGTCGTGGTTTGATCATTTTGGGCTCCGGCGTCGAAGGTGCCCAGCAGCAGCGCCGCTACAATCAATAGTATACTGGTATGTTTCATGGATAAAAATGTTCAATTTTTTTCTATCAGAAATTCATTTCAATTCGTCCGATCAATATATGGACTTATATTAGTTTTCCCTTAAAAAGTAGTGTTTTTGTAATTTTGTTAAATGCCTATAACTGCAGTCTCTGTCCCGAATGCAGATTCTACTATAATGTCGCACACCATATAGTCCGGGATATGACCATAGGCGCAGGCGGATAAATGAATTTCGGTTCTCATCAAATTATCCGTTACCTGGCAGCACGGCAATCAACTGCCCCTCCGAACCGACCAGATGACCGGGAATCATTTTTGTCCGTATGGGGATAGGGGTAGGCTGCCAAATCCCTTCATTTATGGATAACATTAGTTCGACTTTCATTATAACTCATCATTTTCAGACTTAATGTGGTAAAAATTCGGAATATTTTAGGCCCGTAAGTAGGGTAAATATTAGGGCAAGCATTATTTACAGTACCTTTAAGGATAAAGCATGGAAATGAAACCGACAAT
>CALGAA010000367.1 GCA_937952445.1 uncultured Bacteroidota bacterium
CGCATCCGCATCAAGGACCAAAGGTGCACGCGCATTTTCAATGACATGAAGTAACGCTTCACAAACCCCGTTTCCATGATCAATTCCGGAACCGATCCCGATCGCATCGTATTTGGTCACATCCAACTGAGTGTGAAAATAGAATTCGTGCTGGTCCACTGAAATCATGGCTTCGGGAACCGAGGTTTGCATGATTGGATAACCGATTCGGGGAACATGACAGGTCAATAACCCGACCCCGCTTCGCAAACATGCTCTCGCTGCCAATATGGCAGCACCCATTTTGCCGTACGACCCGTTGATCAGTAATGCATGCCCGAAAGTTCCTTTATGAGAGAATTTTTGTCGACGCATTGGTATGTTTTCTCTCACAAATGTTTTATCGATGTACCAGTTTAAAGTGTCGCACTGTTCCAACGCTTTTTTGGAATGTTGGATATCGATGACCTTCCATTCACCCACCACATCCTCCAGATCCGGAAAAAAGAACGTGAATTTTGGTTGTCCGATAGTTAAGGTGTAGTCAGCCTGAATTGTAGGCCAGTCATCGACATATTTGTCCGGATGTAAACCAGAGGGGATATCGATACTGACTATTTTGCACGTTGGATCAGCATTGATGTAATCAATTAATTGTTTCCATATCCCCTCAATGGGGCGATTGATGCCCGATCCAAACAAAGCATCGATGATAATGCCCCCTTTCTCAAACTCCGGAAAATCATCTTCCGTTTCTACGCTATGCTGTGTCAGATACTTTCGCTGCGGGAGATTCCGGCGCATTTTGAGATTGTCCTCAGACGGAGTTCCATAATCGCAAAGGAAAACCTTGACTTCTACGCCTTCATCCCCCAACAATCGTGCAAGTCCAATACCATCACCTCCGTTATTGCCAGATCCCGCGAAGAGATAGATCGGAGCGAGTGGGTCGAACCATTCAAACTGGTGGATGCAATTGTACAATTCATGAACGGCCCTTTCCATTAATTCAAACGACGAAATACGCTGATCAATCACGGTTTGTTGATCAACCCATTTGATTTGCGTCTGATTTAAAATTTTCATTATCCAGGCTATTCAAGGATTTACATCCTTTTCGGATTAAGGCAATTTGGAGATAAGGTCAAGGGTCTCCCGGACCCGTTCACTCAAATCTTCCCATTTTTGATCCACAATAATATCCTTCGAAATCATTTTGGACCCCATACCGACTGCTGATACGCCCGCCTCAAACCATCCCCTCAGATTGCTTTCATCCGTCGAAACTCCTCCGGTTGGCATGATCCGGGTCCATGGACTGGGACCTTTGATCGCTTTGACAAATCCGGGTCCGTACACACTGCCCGGGAAAAGTTTTACAAATTCGCAGCCCATTTCTTCGGCTGTTCCAATTTCGGTGAGGGAGCCACAACCCGGGACATATAATACTTTTCGACGGTTGCATATGCGGGCAATTTCTTCCCGGAAGGATGCCGCCACGATAAAATTAGCACCGAGTTGCATGTATTGAGCAGCAGTAGGAGCGTCGTTAATCGATCCAACGCCCAATACCATATCAGGGATTTCTTCAAGAACAAATTTATTGAGCGCTGCAAATACATCCTGTGCAAAATCACCTCTGTTGGTGAATTCCATCAACCGGGCACCGCCTTTATGGCATGCCCGGAGAATCTCTTTTCCCGTTTCAATATCCGGATGATAAAACAAGGGAACCAATCGTTGGTCCAATATGGTTTGGATGACTTCTGTTCGTGCAAACTTTGCCATAGTTTTTTATTTGTGAATTATTCAATCGGTTTATCGGCTTACCCGCCCACTTGCGTCTCCGCTCATCAGTTTTTCAACCTCAGCAACGGTCGCCAGGTTGGCATCACCAAAAATGGTGTGTTTTAGGGCTGAGGCTGAAACAGCAAAATTCAATGCGCTTTGAAGGTCATCCTGGTAATGGATCAGACCGTAGATGAGTCCACCCATGAAACTATCGCCCCCGCCGACCCGATCGACGATGTGGGTAATATCAAAATCTGGGCCCTTGTATAATTTATTTCCGTCATAGAGCACGCCCGACCAGGTATTGTGGGAAGCACTCAGGGATCCTCGCAACGTAACGATGATTTTTTTTGCACGAGGGAAACGTTTCATCATTTGCTGACAAACCGAAATGTAAGCGTCTGCGTCGATGGTATCTCCTTTGGAAACATCCACGCCTTCCGGATGAATATCGAAATGTTTTTCAGCATCTTCCTCGTTGCCTAATATCACATCACAGCCCGCAACCAGGTCGGGCATAACCTCATGGCTTTTCTTACCGTAATTCCAAAGATTCTTACGGTAATTGAGGTCCGTGGATACGGTTATTCCGAGATCATTCGCCGCAGAAATAGCCTCCTGACAAACATCTGCAGCAGATTGAGATATAGCTGGCGTGATTCCTGTCCAGTGAAACCATTGGGCATCTTGAAAGACTTCCTCCCAGTCGATTGTTCCGGGCTGAATTTCCGAAATGGCGGAATGAGCTCGATCGTATACGACTTTGCTTCCTCGTGATACGGCACCCATTTCGAGGAAATAAATACCCAATCGCTCCCCACCGCGTGCGATAAAATTGGTCCCTACGTTTCGTCGTCTCAATTCCCCGATGGCACATTCACCGATGTCGTTATCGGGAATACGAGTGACAAATTCTACAGGAATCCCATAATTAGCCAGGGACACTGCAACGTTGGATTCTCCACCACCATAAATGACGTCGAAGGAATTGGCCTGGGAAAAACGTAAAAATCCCGGAGGGCTCAACCGAAGCATAATTTCACCGAAAGTAATCACTTTTTTCATGTCTGATATCTGTTTGATTTTGGATGTAATATTCAAATAATTAATTCGAATTTAAAACGATTGCGGTAAATTTCAGGAAAAATAAGAATTCCATTTCCCAAACATACGACTTTATCGTTCCTTCAGCAAAATCAAACGCCATCCGACATAAGTTCACCAGTCAGTAAATTCGCGACAATTTCTGACGGATTCTTTTTCGCTATAACTCCCTCATCGAACGCCTTTTGAAGCATAGTAGGTGATAGGCAATATAGCTTCTTCGATATGACAAAACAACCTCGTCATACCTATTACGAACGTATTGCGCGCCACAGGAGGCCAAAATACACCTACCTGCTAAGAATTGGACTGCACCCCTGTTGGTTCACCAAATTTTATTTCGGCCATTAAAGGCATGATAACTTTGGCTTTAAAATCGTCCAGGAGCTCAAGCTGATGCGGTACATCACAAGGGATAACGAATGAATCGCCGACGCTCATAGGATGATCAGACTGAGCAATATGCAATACGGATTTTCCCTTTTCTACCACCACTACAGCTTCCCCTGTGCAATAATGCAAGGGCATGCTCATTCCACGCATTCCTGTCACTTCCAGGATTTTCATAGTCTGTCCGCTGGACAATACTTTGAGAGTAGGAAGATTTTTGATTGAATTTGATATCGTGTCCATATTAGGTTATTTAGAATTAGTATAAATAATTAATAGTGAAGGTAGGAAATTTTCCATTAACGACATGTATGTCCTTAATTATTTTTCTAAAATATCCGGATATTGGCCGATCTACTGCCATTATAAAGGTAAATTCAAGTCTAATGCGATTGATTCCGCTGAAATCGTAATAGAATTAGCTGTTAAAACGTTAAAACATCGTATCAGAGCCGTGAATCTTCAGACTTACAAAACATGCTCATAGCTTGAGAATCGTATCCATACTGCTTAAAGTCGTCGCAGGAGCCTGCGTTCTCGTATTGCTACTATTGCTTTTTATACGCAGCCCCTGGGGGCAAAATCTTATCAAGGATCGGCTTATCTCATACCTGACCCATCAGACTGAAACTACGATAACACTGGATCGTATCTATATCACATTTTCGGGTGACCTGGCCATCGAGAATTTGTATATAGAAGATCAAAATCAGGATACGTTGCTCTATTCCCGGACTTTTACGGCAGATGTTCCGTTATGGCCCATTCTCACTGACCAATTGATTGACGTGCAAAATGTCACGTGGAAAAATGCAGTGATCAATGTTTACAGGGAAGAATCTCAGGATTTTAATTATCAGTTTTTAATCGATGCATTTATGACCTCAGATCCCGGGGAGGAAGTTCCCGTGGACACCAGTGCAACGGCGTACGAATTGACCGTTGGGACCATCCTTCTCCAGGATATCGTCGCGAAATACGATGACAAAGAGGGTGGGGTGGATCTGAAAGCTCAACTGGGGAATCTATCTGTTCGCATGGATGAATCTGATTTGGAGAACATGAGATTTGGCATCGAACACGCGGCTTTGGAGAATAGCCGGATGTCGTATGTCCAGACCAAACCATTCCCGGTACAGGAAGATACCACTGCAACCGCCATGCCCATACTGACCATACATGATACACGAATAAATAATGTAAACGCGATGTATCATTCAGTTCCGGATGGATTGATGGCCTCTGTGTTCGTAAACCATTTTTTACTTGAAGCACCTCTCGCAGATCTTTCAACCAATCAAATCCAGATAACCAATATTGAGCTGGCTGAGTCCTCTTTTGACCTGAACGTAACGTCCTCTGTTCAGGATACGACGGTAGTAGATCCCGATTTATCTCCATCCAGTCCTTTATGGCCGGATTGGAATATTGAAATTGACAGACTGCGGGTGAGTGATAATCAGATCAGTTATGTCGTCGACGATGCCGCTCCGGAATATGGAAAATTTGATCCGAATGCGATAGATTTAATCGGATTTACGCTTATAGGGGATGGCGTGTTTCTTCGAGACCAAACTACAGGGGGACAGCTAAGCGCATTGAGCTTTGAGGAAGCCTCAGGGATATCGGTTGATCAAATCCGTTTTGACTGGGGCATCAATGACCGGCAGATTTTGATAACGGATGTTTCAATTGAAGCCCTCAATAGTCACTTGCAGGGCGAGATTCGGGCAAATTATCCTACGCTCCAGGCATTGATGGATCAGCCGGAATTGGTTCAATTTGATCTCGACCTTGCCCAATATAATCTTGATTTGAACCAAATCGATCGTTTCCAGCCAGATCTTATGTCCAACCCTTATGTGCAGACCCTGGCTGAAAATCCAATCCGGGGGACTGGATGGATAGCGGGATCCCTGGACGAAATTCAAATTGAAGAGGTAACAATAAATTGGGGAAATCGAACATCCATTTTTGGAATGGGGACAATCCGCAACCCGATGGATCCTCCTTTGATGGAAGTCAACTTTCCCAATGTGCTCTTTAGAACAGAGCGACAAGAACTAAATAAATTTTTGCACGAAGACAGCCTGGGCATCCGATATCCGGATCAGGTCAGGCTGACAGCCGATTTTTCTGGTGATCTGGATGATATGACCACCGATATCCTCCTGGAAACCGATCTGGGACGGGTTGTGGTCGATGGGCAATTTGCTTTATCGGATACGTTGGCGTTTCAATCCAATATTCAGGTAGTCAATCTGCGACTGGACAGCATGATGCAGACTCCTGCGCTTGGGACTTTATCCGTTACGGCATCCGGGCAGGGCAGAGGACAAAACATGAATTCCATGAATGCGGATTTCAAAGCTACCATTGATGAATTCGACTGGAATGATTATGCCATCCGGGATTTAACCATAGCGGCCCATTTAAACAACGGTCAGGGCACCTTTGAAAGTAGTTATCATGACCCCAATTTACATTTCGAAATGACAGGAGACGTAGATTTGGACTCCATATCCCCGGAAATCACAGCGAATCTCCACGTAATCGAAGGAGATCTTAAGGAACTGTCGATCATGGAGGACGATTTCAAAGTGGCCTTTAAGCTCAATGCCTGGTTTAAAGGTAATGCTGCAGAATTTGAGGCGGAGGTTGCGCTCGACGAGGGTTACGTGATCGCTGACGAAAATAGCATATCGCTGGATCGTATGTATCTGGAGGCGTTGGTGACCCCGGATAGCACGTCCGGTATATTCAGTAGCCGGATGATGGATCTCAGTTTGGAGTCCAACACTTCCCCCACCGGACTTATAAATTCCATCCAGCATCAGGTTCAATCCCATTTGTCAGATTCTCTGACCATGGAATCGCAGAAAGATTCATTGGTCTTTGTAAATCTGGAGGCATTCGTAAGACAAGATCCGTTTCTTAGCGAAATACTTTTACCTGGATTGCAAGAGATGGATTCCATCCAAATATTTCTCAGGTTTGATGAAGCAGAACACCATCTCGAAGCTATGGTGGATGCCCCTCATATTGTATACTCCGGAGTTGAATTGGATAGTCTATTCCTCCTTGCCCGGTCAGTTCCGGATCTTTTCACTTTTGATCTGGGACTTCAAAGATTGGCTACGGGCCCCATTACGATCAATCGAACGGTATTAACCAATCGCATCGAGGATCAGGTGTTGTACACCCATTTCCTCGCACAACATCAGGACAAGGAACTATTACAATTTCAAACTGAAACGACACAGGTGGGAGATAGCATCCGGATATATTTTGATCCTACTCTGATGGTTTTTGATGCCAAATCCTGGGTCATACCTCAGAACAATCAAATCATGGTAGGGACCAGTAAAATTCAGTTTGAAAACGTAAACTTAACACGTGGAAACCAATTTTTTTCCATCGATGACAATCCGGGAGATACAGATCTTAGTGTTCGCTTTGAGCATTTTAAGCTGGGCAACTTAATCAGTTACTTTAATCCAGACACCTTGTTAGCTACCGGAATTTTGAATGGGCAAGTCAGGGTCGAGGAACCCCTCGGGGATGCCGGGCTGGTTGCGGATCTTAGGATCGATTCATTCCGGGTATTGGATGTCGATATGGGCAGACTGGAGTTGAACGGACTTACAGAAGATGCCAAAAATTATGAAGCCGATCTGGTTTTACAAGGTGGAGAGGTCGATCTTGAATTGACTGGAGAGTACCACGCAATCGAAGATGATGCAGAAATTGCACTGGACCTACGGATAGATACGATCAAAATGACCGCTGTGGAATATTTTTCTGCGGGAGCACTCAAAAACTCGGTGGGTTACATTACGGGGCGAGCTGAAGCACGGGGACTGATGTCCGATCTATCGTACGATGGCCAGATCCATTTCAACCAGGCCGAGACCACACCAGTGCTGCTAAACACCTCATTTTCCCTGGGCACTCAGGCGATCGAATTCAATAATGAAGGGATCGTATTTCAAAATTTTACAGTATCGGATGCGGAAGAAAATCAATTTGTAGTCGATGGGAACATCAATACTTCCAACCTGTATAATCCAGCCTTCGATTTAACCATGCAAGCGAATGATTTTCAAATCCTCGATGCGACCGAAGAAGACAATAGTCTGTATTATGGAACAGCCAGGTTTGATGCACAGGCTACGATTACCGGCGATCTAAATTTGCCCGTCATGGATCTGGAGATCTCGGTAGGGGAGGGTACTAATGTCACTTATATCATGCCGCAAGGGCTGGCAAACATTCAAAGCCGGGAGGGTATAGTTCATTTTGTGAATAAAGAAAATCCCCTGGAGACCGAACTGGAAGAAGAGGAAGCCCAATCTTTTGAAATTCAGGGGTATGAAATAAATGCTTTGATCGATCTGGGAAATGCCGCTACGTTTCGGGTTGTCATCAGCGAGGCTACGGGCGACCATTTTCAGATTTCAGGAGATGGAGATTTATCGTTCAATATCGACCAATCCGGCCAGATGTCCCTGACTGGATTATACACCCTCGAGGCGGGGCATTATGAAATGAACCTATACAATCTGGTGAATCGTCGCTTCGATATTGCCCGGGGGAGCACGGTTTCCTGGTCGGGCGATCCATTTGACGCCAATATAGACGTACGCGCCATCTACCGGATCGAGACGTCTCCGGCTCCCCTGATGGCCGGTCAGACCTCCGGAGAAGATATCGCTGTCCAAAATCAATACCGCAGGCGGCTTCCATTTTTGGTATTTCTCAACGTAGATGGCCAATTGACCGAGCCCGAGCTCACCTTTGATCTCGATATGCCCGAGGATGCCCAGGGGATGATGGGTGGGCAGGTGTACGGCCAGATTCAGCGCATCAACCAGCACGAGCAAGAGGTCAATAAACATGTTTTTTCACTGCTGGTTCTCAATCGATTTTATCCCACATCAGGTAATGACGGGAGTTCGGGTGGAATCGTCAGCGTGGCCCGGGATAACCTCAACCAGGCTCTTTCTGACCAACTGAATATCTTTTCGGATCGACTGCTGGGGGATACCGGCTTTGAGTTAAATTTTGGACTGGACAGCTATACGGATTATGACGGACAGGCACCCGAAACCAGAACTGAACTGGATATTGCAGCACAAAAGAACTTTCTGAATAACCGACTCATCGTGAATGTCGGTAGCGAGATTAATATCGAAGGCAGTAATACGGATCCCCAGAAAGAAAATCCATTGATCGGCAATGTCAGTGTAGAATATCTGATCACCGAAAATGGCCAGCTCAGGATCAGAGGCTTTCGAAAAAATGTATACGAAAATGTAATTGATGGACAAACTATTATTAGCGGACTGGCTCTGATCTTCACCAGAGAATTCAATAAGTTTCACGAACTCTGGTTGCCAATTATAAACGAAGAAGCGGGCGAAAATGGATCGGAATCGCAGGAGAAATAATTCAGGAATGAAATTGAACTGGTTAATAATTTGGGCCTTATTTGTATGTATGATAACGGTTTCCTGCAGTGTGCGAAAGTTTGTGCCGGAGGGAAAATTCCTGTACGATGGTTCGGAGTTGGAATTTGAAAATAAAGACGGAATCGAAAATTTCAAAGACCTGGAGTATATTCTGGAGGATCTGGAATACCCGGAACCAAATACGAAAATTCTGGGCATGCGCCCGGGGTTATACTTTTATTATAAATCTCAGACAGATTCTGGGTGGATATTTAACGTGTTAAATCGAAGAATGGGAGAGGAGCCGGTGTATCTTGAGGATGTTGATATCGAGTCAAGGGAGGAGCTAATGAATAATCGACTCGAAAATCGCGGTCATTTTAACAATAGGATCACGAACACGGTAGAAACCAATGAAAAATCCAAAACGGCCACTATTACTTACGAACTGGTCATTCCGCCTTATTATAAATTGGCATCTTACATATTAGAAGGAGATTCGCTGCGGATTTTTGATCAAATCCAACAGTATCTTGATGAATCCAATCTCTTCAAAACCGAAGATCGGTTTGATTTGAATAAGATGAAACTGGAGCGGGAATTGATTGACACCTATTTGAAAAATCGGGGGTATTATAATTTCAATCAAAACTTTCTGGAATTTCAGGCAGATACCAATCAATACGACGGGAAACAATTTGATCTGTACCTCGGGTTGAAAAACGATGTGCCGACCAAGTCAAAAATTCCTTACCGGATTGCGGAAGTAAGGGTTTTTCCAAATTATACGTTGCCGAGGGATAGTTCAGAAATTGATACACTTTTATTTGAAGATAAAAAATACATCCAGGAGGAAATGTATTTTCGTCCTAAAAGGCTGGACCCCTTGATTCAGGTTAAGAAGGGCGAGTATTACAGTGCTAACCGGTCCAGTGGAACAAGTCGCCGGATCGGTTCAACAAGTGTTTATAAGTTTGTCAACATTCGGTACGACGAAATCCAGAACCCGGCTTCCGATACAGTGGGGCACCTCATTGCAAACATTTATTTGTCACCACTCAACCGACGGGCAGTAAGGGCCGAGCTGCAGGCAGTCACCAAATCCAATGATTTTGCCGGCCCCAGTTTAGCCTTGACGTATTAGAATCGCAACTTGTTCTAAGGAGGGGAAATCCTGAACATTACCGCCAATGCCGGTTATGAAACACAGTTTGGCCGAAAAGGTGAACCCGGGCGAAATAGTCTTCAGTTGGGTTTGGAAAGCAGTCTGGTTTTTCCCAGAATACTGTTGCCCTTTCGTATAAACAACAATTGGTTTGATTATTCCATCCCCAAAACGAGGGTGAGGCTGGGGGGAGAGTACGTTGCCAGAACGAAGCTATTTTCCATGTCATCGGTTGGAGCAGCTTATGGATTTTTCTGGAGCGAGAATCGATTCATCACTCATGAATTGTATCCGGTTTCGATCACATACCTCAATTTATTGAAAAGCTCTGCTGAGTTTGAAGAAATTCTGGATCAAAACACCTTCCTGCAAAGTAGCTTTGATCAGCAATTTATCTCCGGATTGACGTATTCATATATCTATAATGGGATGGTTGATCAGAATAAAAAACATCAGATATTTTTGAATGCCAATTATGATATGGCGGGTAACCTTCTCAATCTTTTTACCGGCAATCAGCAAAAGCACCCCAGAACGTTTTTGGGTCTGGAATATGCTCAATACGCCAAGCTCGTTCTGGATCTCCGATATCACATCAATCTCGGTCGTAACCAAAAGCTGGCAACCCGGTTAAT
>CALGAA010000368.1 GCA_937952445.1 uncultured Bacteroidota bacterium
AATTCAATGACGTCGTTAAACACTTCATCGTCTGTTTCAGGATGTTTCATCACTATGAAGTCCCTGCTGCGAACTCGTCCAGGAATTTCGAACGACTGACCATGGATACCCCGCCATTTCGGTGTCGTGTACGATCAGAACACCCGCCGCTCCCTGTCGGGCTGCCTCCTCATATTTGTACGTCCACCGGCCATAATACGTCATTTCCTTCCCTTTGAAGAAAGTAGAATCATTTCCATACAAACCAGGGTCATTAACCAACACTACGATGGTTTTCCCCTCCAGATCCAGTCCTTCAAAGTCATTCCAGTCGTATTCCGGCGCGACAGCCCCGTACCCGCAAAAAATAAGCTCGCTATTATCCAGTACCACTTCCTCAACCTCATGTTCGCTGTAGGCCACGTAATCATCGCCCAGGGTCCACTGGAGGGAGCCGTTATCTCCCTTTACTGTGGTCTGACCATCAGGATCTCCTTTAATATCCACCAACGGAACCAGTTGTGTATACGAATCCCCATTCCCCGGTTCCAGACCAAAATCCTTCATTCGCTCCACGAGGTAATTCACGGTCAGAGTTTCTCCTTCCGTGAACGGCATCCGCCCCAGAAAGGCGTCATCCGACAAGGTTTTGGTATAGCTCCGAAGCGAATCCTCGCGCACTTCTCCACGGATAGAAACTTCTTGAGCCGTTTGTTGACAGGCGAGAAAATTTCCAAATACTATTAAAAAATAAATGAAATTTCGAAAAACTCCCATAACTTGTGATATTGATTTTTGATATGTAACAAATATACCGTTTTTTCGTACAAACATGTATCGCTGTAAAACCCTAATCACTCACTTCATAAAATCGTTTCATGCAAGTTAAAAAACGCTATCTGTCCCTGGATGTTTTTCGGGGTGCTGCTGTCTGTCTGATGATTCTGGTCAATAATCCCGGAAGTTGGTCACACATTTTCGGCCCGTTTGCCCATGCAGATTGGCACGGACTTACCCCTACTGACCTGGTTTTTCCATTTTTTTTATTCGCTGTGGGCAATGCGATGGCTTTTGTGATGCCACGAACCATCGAGAAGGGTCCCTCTGCGTTTTGGAAGAAGGTACTTTGGCGTAGTTTCCTGATTTTCATGATCGGACTTTTTCTTAACTGGTCACCATTCTTCAGGTGGACCGATGGTGGACTCGAATTCATTCCATGGGTGACGGATGATTATACCGGGGTGCGAATTCTGGGTGTCCTGCAACGAATCGCGATAGCCTATCTGCTGGCCTCCATTTTGGTTTTTTATTTTAGTCCAAAAATACTGCTCCGGATCGCAGTTGGAATCCTCATACTGTATTGGGGCATTGTCTACCTGGGCAACCCGGATGATCCATACTCCATGGATGGTTTTGTAGGAAATCGGTTGGACCGGTTCATCCTCGGCATTCCCCATTTGTATAAAGGGGAAGGCGTTCCATTTGACCCGGAGGGCATTCTTAGCACGCTACCGGTAGTCTCTCAGGTTATATTCGGCTACCTGGTTGGGCGTGCGATCACCCAGCAGGATCAAAGCAGGCCCACCATACTGACGACACACCTTTTTGTATGGGCGATCGGTTTTCTGATCATCGGCTATGTCTGGGGATTTGCGTTCCCGATCAACAAAAAAATATGGACCAGTACTTTTGTCCTCGTCACGACAGGATTGGCCATCAGTCTCATTTCCTATTTGATCTATTGGATCGAGATCCGTGGCAAAAAAGGATTTTTAACGAAATTCTTTGAGGTATTTGGAAAAAATCCCCTCTTCATTTTCGCGTTGAGTGGGTTTTTACCCGAATTAGCCAGTTTATTCCGCATGGGAGATGGGGTCAACCCCTGGAATTTCCTGTACCATCGCGTCCTGATTCATGTTCCTGGTCCACCGGAGATTGGTTCCCATCTGTACGCTTTGTGCGTCATCCTATTGATGTGGCTGATCGCCTGGTGGATGGATAAGAAAAAGATTTATATTAAGGTTTAGATAGAGCTTAGAACTTAGATCTTAGAGCTTAGAACTTAGAGGTTTGAGGGTATAGGGTAGAGGGTTGAGCTTAAAACTTTGAGCTTTGAACATAGAGGTTTGATGGTTTTAGGTTTGAGGTTTGGGGTTTGAACATTAAAATTTGAGCTTAGAAGATAGAATGGAGCATGGAGCTGAAAGCTTAATACCCGGACTGCGAACCTGTAACTTTGAACTTAAAACTTTCTGTATGTGGCATGGTTTAGGATGATGGATCGTTGTAATTATCCGAGCAAATGAATGTGATGAATTCCAACCTAAATGACACCATTATAGCTTTGGCCACCCCGCCCGGCGAAGGTGCTCTGGCCATTATCCGACTGAGCGGACCAGACAGTATCGGCCTGGTCAATCCGTTGTTCAGGAGCAAAGATTTGGAACGGGAGCCCAGTCATACGTTGCACTTTGGAACGCTCTATCGAAAAAATGGGGAAATCCTGGACGAAGTAGTCGTCAGTCTGTATCGAAATCCCAAATCTTATACAGGAGAGGATGTTGTGGAAATAAGTTGTCACGGCTCCGGATACATCATCCAGCAAATTCTGGAGACCTGCATCGCTGCCGGAGCCCGTCTGGCCAACCCCGGTGAATTTACCTTGCGAGCGTTTTTGCACGGAAAAATGGATTTGAGTCAAGCCGAAGCCGTGGCCGATCTGATTGCATCAGAATCGAAAGGGGCGCACGACCTGGCGATTAAACAAATGCGGGGAAAGTTTTCGGAAGAAATCCGGAACCTCCGGGAAGAACTGATCCACTTTGCCAGTCTGATCGAACTCGAATTGGATTTTGCGGAAGAAGACGTCGAATTTGCCAACCGCGATGACCTGACGGATTTGATCCGCCGAATTTTATCCTTCATCCGTTCACTCAAAGATTCTTTTCAGCTTGGAAACGTCATTAAAACAGGGGTTCCGACCGCAATCATCGGTCGGCCCAACGCGGGTAAATCCACGCTTCTCAACACCATATTGCGGGAAGATCGGGCCATCGTAAGTGATATTGCCGGCACCACCCGCGATACCATCGAATCTTTTATCAATATCGACGGAATCCGGTTTCGGCTGATCGACACGGCAGGGATCCGTGAATCCCAGGATGCCATTGAACGCATTGGGGTCGAGCGATCGCTGAAAGAGATGGAATCCTCCAGCCTGATCCTTTACATTTTTGACGCTTCCCGGATCACGCCTGAAGACTTAATCGATGAGCTCAGCAGTTATCCCATAGGGGATAAAAATCTGATCGTGATCGCCAATAAAATGGATCTCAATCCATACCTGCGACCAGAGGAGTACTATTACGAAAGCCTGATCCGTCCGGACAATTTTATCACCCTTTCGGCGATCAATGAAATGAACATCCCCTACCTCAAAGAAAAAATGGTGGAAAAAGTCCTGGAAGGTGGACCTTCAACAGATGATTCCATCGTGACCAATAGCCGACATTTTGAAGCTCTTTCACAAGCCGAAAACGCGCTACGGCAAGCGTTGTATAATATGGAACAAGGCGTCACGGGGGATTTTGTCGCGATGGATATCCGCCATGCTTTGCATGCGCTTGGATTGATTACCGGCGAAGTCACCACAGATGATCTGCTCGACCGGATATTCCGGGATTTTTGCATCGGGAAGTAATACCTTTTCTTATCCCCGGGTAATTCTATTCCACTACACATCCTTTCCCCCGGCTATGAAAAGGCCTTCCTTTTTTCCAATATTCGTTTTATCGCTTTATAAAGAAATGATATTCTGCTCAACCTCTGAACCAAATCTGATAATCCAGTGGATAAAGTGTATCACGATTACCACTATCTCATATTCCTAAGAAACGCATATGATGCAGTATTATTAAGGGTTATGTAGTTGCTATGTTCTGTATTTTCATAGAAATGACAACAAGTGAGCCTATCCAATATTTTATATTTGAATCTCAATAATCCTCATTGGACCTGCCGCATTCCGTAACATCGATAAACG
>CALGAA010000369.1 GCA_937952445.1 uncultured Bacteroidota bacterium
CGAAAGACCGGAAAAAGATCCCGCTGTTTCCATCGGCTTCCTGAAGGAAATCAACCGAAAAATCAAAATCATTGTAATATTTATCCGTCGCCAGGTACCCGTATTCCCCTTCCGGTCCGCTTTCGCAAATCATTTCACCGTCTTCCACGTACCATTTTTCGGTTCCGTAAACAACCCAGCCACTCAGGTCTTTCCCATTGAACAATTCGACGTTTTTCTCCGGTTTTCTGGGCAATTCTTTGATTTTGATGTCCTTATACCATGCTTTGGCACCGTGATCCTGCAACACGATATGCCCTTTTCGGGCCAGACCGTATTCGCGGACATCCGCCCATTTTCCGGCGTTTTTTCGCTCAAACCAGTCGTCACTCCAGGCCTCAAATTCCACTATCTTTTCGCCGTTCAACCAGTGCTCGACGTGGCCGTTATCAAAAACAATTCTGGAAGAATTCCATTCGCCCGACGGATTCAGTTTTTTCTTCGATGGATCTGCTGGATACATCGCATAATCCGCACCTGCTTGCTGCCAATCTTCCAGATCTCCGGGATATCCCTCGTCGTCAATGATCTGATACTCCGGCCCGGTCACGTAGGGAACTTCGTACTGAGGGCGTTCGATGACGTGGTACAATACCCCGCCATTCCCACCTTCAGAAATTTTCCAGTCCCACTTCAGTTCGAAATTTTCATATTGCTTCTCCGTTGTCAAATACCCCGAAGCATCTCCACCTCCACCCTGAGCTTCCAGTAGCCCGTCGACGACCTTCCAGGGACCCGTCACCTCCGTGCCCTGGTAATCCCGCCAGCCATCCAGGGACTCTCCGTCAAACAATAACTCCCATCCATCCGATTTTTCCTGATCTGACAGCGTGTTGGGGGGTGGTGCCTGTGTACAACTCCACAGTCCCACTGCACCCGCCCCTAATAGTAAAAGCAAGTTTCGTGCGTTCATTCTTTTTAAAACATTTTGTGTTTTCAAATTATCATTAAAGTAGTATTTCAATCGGTCTACGGTCGCTCCTACCGAACGTACCATGGAACCTGCAAGCCGGGAAAATCTTGTACAACACTTCCCCGACTAAAGACTCAAAGATACCATAAGTTAGGAATAATTTTGGTGGGAAAAGGTGAATTGTTCTCGCTCAAACCTCCAAATTTCAATTTTCCATAAATGTGTAAAAGAAAAAATAAATGTCCGAAGTCACCCTATTCGCGCATCTTGATTATAAAAAAATGGATATAACGGGTAACAATTCAGATATCGACCCTACATTTCCGAAGAAAATTTCAGAACTTCGATTCCATGAAACAACTGAATTTCTCCATCATCACTTGCTTTTTTGGATCGATTATTTGTATTCTCGCGTTAGCCACAACGTCAGGAAACGCTCAGTCACCCTCCAAACCCAATATCATCCTGATCATAACCGACGATCAGGGTTACGGTGATTTCGGTTTTACCGGAAACCCGCACGTCCGGACGCCCCACCTGGACCAGCTGGCCGGACAAAGCATCCGGTTTGAGAATTTTTATGTTTCCCCCGTCTGTGCCCCCACCCGATCCAGTCTGTTGACCGGCCGATACTCCCTGCGAACCGGCGTTCACGACACCTACAACGGCGGGGCGATCATGGCCACTGAGGAAATCACGATTGCCGAGATGATGAAAGAAGGAGGATATCAAACCGGGATATTTGGAAAATGGCACCTCGGGGACAATTATCCATCCCGCCCGGGCGACCAGGGCTTTGATGAGTCGCTGATTCATCTGAGTGGAGGCATGGGCCAGGTCGGAGATGTGACCACGTATTTTCAGGGGGACAGCAGTTATTTTGATCCGGTTCTCTGGCACAATGATCAAACCCAACAATATTCCGGTTACTGTTCTGACATTTTCACGACGGCAGCCATCGAATTTATCGAAGCGCAAAGAAACCATCCGTTCTTTTGCTACCTGTCTTTCAATGCCCCGCACACCCCGTTGCAGGTTCCGGACCAATACCTGGAACGATACCGGGATATAGATCCCTCAACCGGATTTGAAGGAAATTACCCCGAACTTGAAGAAATGACGGAGCGGGATAAGGAAACCGCCCGAAAGGTGTATGCCATGGTGGACAATATCGATGAAAACCTGGGTCGATTATTGAATCGTCTGGACGAGTTGGGCATTGCGGATCAGACCTGGATCGTCTTTTTGACCGACAATGGTCCTCAGCAGGTGCGCTACAATGCAGGCATGAGGGGGCGAAAAAGCAGCGTATACCAGGGCGGGGTCAGGGTTCCGTTTTTGATCCGGCCACCCCAGGCCCTTGTGGCTCCGCGTGAGGTGGAATCGGTGGGAGCTCACATCGATGTCCTGCCCACCATCGCCCAAATCTGCGGTCTACCGGTTCCCGGTGATCGGATCATAGACGGAAAAAGTCTGTTCCCTTTGATCAATGGAGAGCAGGATATGGCGGAAGAACGGGAATTGTTTTTTTACTGGAGTAGAAGATATCCGGAGAAATACTACAATATGGCCTACCAACAGGGGGCTTTCAAGCTCGTCGGTCACACCGATTACGACGCAGATATTTCAGAATTTGAATTGTTTGATTTAGCATCTGACCCGCAGGAGCAACAAAACCTGGTCCATCAGAATCCAGAACTGGCCCAAAGGCTCAAAGCCAAATTGGATAGCACATACGAAGATCTCATTGCTTCACAGAACATTCACGATCATCCGCTTATTTATATTGGTCACCCTGCGGAGAATCCCGTCATTCTAAATCGAAATGACGCTGCGGGGGCCAGGGGGATCTGGAGTCAATCCGAGATATACGGTTATTGGTCTGTCCGGGTTCAACCCGGGACATATGACCTTCGGTTCCGGTTTCTTGATCCCATCGATGCTCCTGGACGAATCATCCTGGAAACTGGTCCACAAGTATTACAAAAAACCATTGAACCCTCCGGGCAGGTACTGGTAGAGATGCAAGATGTACCCCTTCCCGCCATCACCCGGGGTCAGATGACCGCCTTTTTCCAACAGGAGAACAGGGAAATTCTTCCATTTTGGATTGAATTGACGAAAGTCGGGGAATGACGTTAATTCATCTGGTAATTAACTTTAATTTAAGGAGATTTCCTTCAATATCTCACGCTGTATTGCTATCTTTACCCCTATGAACTGGAAAAAATATTTGACGGTTTATCTCTTCCTATCTCTGTTCATCGGAACTAAAATGGCCGGACTGCATGTCCTGACCCATGATGATGATCAGGAACACCTCTCCCATTGCATCACCTGTGAATTGGTTGTACTAAATAACTACACACCAGTCACCCCTATAGAAGCTGCAGATATTTCCATCACGCAGGTGGATTGTTTTGTTCCGAAAGTAAAAATAACACCTTCGGAACACCTTATCGACCAAACAGTCTCTCCCGATCAACTGTTTTCACGACCTCCCCCACAATACCTTTCATAACTTCCTTGTATTTATTCATCCATGTCTATGAAGCAGTCAACCCGTGTTGGCAGAAACCACAACGTACGGTATGGAAATGTAGAAGTCGATGCAACGATTGGAAGCATTGTATCATGTGACATGAAATAATCACATGGGGGTGATACCCTGCAGAAATGGTCCGTCAACTATACACCGGACATCATAGCGGGGTTTTCCATCTTTCATCGATCATATCAAGCACGCTGCAGCGTGCTTGATAACATCCCATAATAAAGTTCAAGCTGCATGTAGTCTTTTGGGAGAATATATACACGCAGCAACAGAGAAGTTACCCAGCAATTCCCATTATTTATTATTCGTAATTCAAATCCAGATGTACCACAAAATACTGGCTGTATGGCTTATTATCAGCCTACAGCTTCCATTGATCGGTCAGGAATCTCTAGATTTCACCGGCGTCATTCTTGATTCAATTTCGGGGAATCCGGTTCAGGGTGCCCATATACACGGAGAAAATATTTTGGCTCTTTCCGATTCGGCGGGGATATTTCAAATACCCTCCATGA
>CALGAA010000370.1 GCA_937952445.1 uncultured Bacteroidota bacterium
GCCATGAGCTGGGCCTGGGCTATGACCGTAATCATTTCGGCCAGTTTTTTTTGGATTAGTTGAAATGATCCGATGAATTTTCCAAACTGTTCGCGTTCGAAAGCATACGATTATGCGGTGTGATAACAATCCACGGCTGCTCCGATCGCTCCCCAACTGATGCCGAAGCGGGCCTTGTTGAGGCACTTTAACGCGTAACCGAGCCCCCGGGCACCGGGCAGAAAATCATCCTTTGTCACAGCAACGTCGTCCAGATAAATCGTTCCGGTAGCCGATGCGCGCAGGGACCATTTCCCCGTAATCGTTTCTACCCGAATCCCGGGCCGGTCCATATCCAAAGCCAGCCCCTGAATTTTTCCTTCTTCATTTTTGGCCCAGATGATCGCCATGTCGGCGATGGGCGCATTGGTGATCCACATTTTACTTCCGGAAAGCCGGTACCCCGATCCATCCTGTACGATACGGGTTTCCATCCCTCCCGGGTCACTGCCGTGATCGGGCTCGGTCAGGCCAAAGCAACCAATCAAATCACCGGCCCCCAGTGCTTTCAAATATTTTTCTTTTTGCATCGGACTCCCAAAAGCGGATATTGGATACATCACCAGCGAGCCCTGTACAGAGGCCATAGATCGAACAGAGGTATCTCCTCTTTCGAGTTCCCGCATCAGGACGCCGTAACCCGTTTCAGAAAGCCCCTGCCCCCCAGCATCAAGCGAGAGAGAAGGACCGAAACAGCCCATTTCACCTAATTGTTTCATCCAGTCACGGGAATAGGTAGCATCCATCGCGTGTTCTTCTATCGTGGGCACGATTTCCCGGTCGACCCAATCCCTCACAGCATCACGAGCCATCCGGATCTCTTCCGGCAACAGAGCATCCAGATCAAAGTAATCGTGATATTTGAATGGATAAGCCATAACTTTTACGGATCTTGGCTGCAAAATATGTAGTTAAAGCGGAAAAATCCAATGAATACCAAAATAATTATCCAGGGTATGCATTTCAAGGCCCACCATGGCTATTACCTGGAAGAACAAAAAATCGGGGGTCAATACAGCATTGATGTCGAAATCGATTACGACTTTTTGAAAGCGGCCGAAACGGACAGCCTTGACAATACAATCAACTATGAAATCCTGTATGAGTTGTGCAAATCCGAAATGGCCATCAATCGAAAACTAATCGAGTCGGTCGGCCTCAGTATTGCCCGGAAAATCAAATCCCAATTTTCGGAAATCACCAGACTCGTAGTGATTATCCACAAAATCAACCCACCCATTGATGGCTTAGTGGATAAAGCAAGCGTGCGGATTGAATTGAACTGACGTTGAGTGTGGATTGTCAGAATGTAGAACAGGATTACCAGAGGTAGAATGAATCCCACCAAAACCTTCTATCGCATTCGTGGTCAAATTAAGTCTGGACGAATTACGCCATCCAAAGTCCATTTTTAACGACTACGCTGAAAAAGACGTGCCACACCCGCAGGTTTCATCCGCATTGGGATTGTTGAATGAGAACCCCCGGTTGTTCAGGTCTTGTTCGTAATCGATTTCCATGCCCAAAAGGTAAATGGCGTGGGTCTTATCAATGTATACGGTCACCCCATTGATATCGTATTCCTGGTCGCTGTCTTTTTTGTCATCAAAACCCAAAATGTATGAAAACCCACTGCAACCGCCGCCTTTGACTCCAATGCGCAAACCATAGTTGTCCGGGATCCCCTCACTTTGACGAATGTTGTTCAATTCCTTCACCGCACCGTCGGTCAGGGTGATTGGGTTAATGGTGGTATTCGTTTTTGTAGTTGTCATATCAGGATTCACTTGTTCGATCAATATAAATTTCGGACTTTTACAACACAAAGTACAAAAGAAAAGTTTAATCTACTATATGATCAATGACTACACCATTATTTTGATCGTTTTCGCTATCCTGATCATCGTGATATTTGGGATGTGGATGTTGCACAACCAGCTTTCCCAAAAAATTGATCAACTTGCGAAAAACTTTTTTGTCTCACAGAATCAAAATTTAAACCGCGATATTCTTCAGCGTAAGCTCCAGGCCTACGAACGACTTTCTTTGTTCCTTGAACGGTTGCAATACCCGAATGTGATCCGACGGTGTTACGACGAAGATCTCAATGCAAAGGAATTGATCAGTCGTATGAAAATGGACATCCAGGCGGAGTATGATCACAACATCACCCAACAGATCTATGTCTCTGCCAAATTGTGGGAAATCATCTATCTAACTAAGGAAGATAGCCTGAACACGCTGACAGATCTCAGCAGTGATATCGAATCATACCAATCCGAACAGGTCTTTATCCAGGCTCTGATCGACAAGCTCAGCCACAAAAAATACAATCCGGTCGATAAAGCATTGCTGGCTATCCGATCGGAAGTCAATTCAATTTTCTAAAAATTCAGTCGGGAAATCACTCGTATATTTTCGACCCCGGAAACACGCCACATAAATGATGTCGAGCCAATATTGTTGTGATAAGTCGGGAGCATTTTGACCATCCATCAACCATCGGTCTATTGTTAAACGAAAGCTCAATCCCTTTTTAATCCTTATCTTTGGCGCAGCGAGACGTATTTCATCCCGCTGCACAATAAAATCGCAAGCCACGATATGAATGGCAGCCCAGGAATTTGGAATTGCGGGAAAGTAACCGCAGGAGGTTGCCGTGTTTGGAAGCGAAAGGGTTGCCGGCAAAATTATTGAAATGAGGCGGAAAAAATTTTAAATTCGGTCCGCGTTTTATATCTTTAGAAGCGCATTTTTGAAAACATGAAGCAAAAAAATACTTCTGGTATTGAACAAAAAATAGATCCACTTGACGGGCTCTACCTTCTAGTGAAAATTTAGTTTTTTCAATCGATTTTACTCTAAAATCCGGGTAATTTTTTGAAACTTCGCATCCCCAAAAAACCGACCAGCTGCCCAAGCAGCGCCACTAAACTTATTATTTTATCTAATACAGCATAAACGATGAATGGTTATGGTAAATGATGGTAGAACAATATGGAATGACTGCCTGAAAATCATACGTCAGGAAATAAATTCGCAGGCTTTCAAGACCTGGTTTGAACCAATCGAACCCGTACGCTATGACCAAAAAACGCTGACCATACAAGTTCCCAACAATTTCTTTTACGAATGGATCGAGGAGCATTATGTCCATTTGATGAAAAAAGCCCTGATCGAGGTCATCGGATCAAGCGCGAGCCTCAACTATCGGATTTTGAAAGACCAAAAGGAGGTTTCCAATACAGTTCAACTCAACAAAAAGCCCGAAAGGGAAGAAGATCCGGATATCCGCAACCCCTTTGTATTTCCCGGAATCAAAAAAATCAAAGCGGACCCCAACTTGAATCCGCAATACAACTTTGACAATTTTGTCGAAGGAGAATGCAACCGGCTAGCCCGTAACGCAGGTCTTGCCGTAGCGAAAAAACCAGGTGGTACGGCCTTCAATCCATTGGTTATATATGGCAACGTCGGACTGGGAAAAACCCACATCGCCCAGGCCATTGGCAACAAAGCCCTTGAACATCATTCCCAAAAACAAATTTTATACGTATCGTCAGAGAAATTTACAAATCAAATCATCCACGCCATCAAGAACAATGAGATTCAGGATTTTCTGAATTTCTATCACCAAATCGATATTCTGATCGTGGATGACATCCAATTCCTATCCAACAAAACCAAAACCCAGGAAATCTTTTTCCATATCTTCAATCAATTGCACCAGGAGGGCAAGCAGTTAATCCTTACTTCCGACCGGGCGCCCAAAGACATGGTCGGCATGGAAGAACGCTTGATCTCGAGGTTTAAATGGGGGCTCACAGCGGATCTGATGGCTCCGGACTTTGAAACCCGAAAGGCCATTCTGCACAACAAGATGGCGAAGGAAGGAATCGAACTACCGGAGGAAATTGTGGAATTTATTTGCTACAACATCACGAACAATATTCGGGAACTCGAAGGCATCCTGATCAGTCTGATCGCGCAATCCAGTCTCAATGAACGGGAAATCGACCTGGCTTTGGTGAAGGAAGTAGTTCAAAAATTCGTCGCCCAGGTCAGTAAAGAAATCACCATAGACAGCATCCTGGACCTCGTGGCAGACCACTTTGAACTCGACGTCGACACGATCAAAAGCAACTCCCGCAAGCGTCAGATCGTAATGGCCAGGCAGCTTGCTATGTATTTTGTCAAGCAACATACAGATCATTCGCTCAAAACGATCGGTAAAGAATTTGGTGGGCGGGACCATAGCACGGTGATTTATTCGTGCAGGACAGTAAACGATCTCATCGACTCCGACAATTCTTTCAAATTGATGGTCGAAGAATTGGATAAGAAGCTGACGATGAGTCTTCATTCTACCTAGTGCGTCAGGCAGGGATATTGATTTTGCAATTCCCACTTAATCCTTGGCAATAAGTAAAATATTTTTATATTTGCGGTTCTTAAGCTCCGCAATGGAGATGAATAGATCATACGGTGAGGTGGGTGAGTGGCTTAAACCATCAGTTTGCTAAACTGACGTACCGCAAGGTACCGAGGGTTCGAATCCCTCCCTCACCGCTTATGAGATTGGAATATAGGGTCTGAGTATGTGGTGGATCTGGTCCACGATTGACATTGGAGGAACCCCATCTGCTTTCACTCGTTTTTAGTTGTTGGTTATCAATCGTGAAGAAAGAGATGTATAATTTCAACTCACTCCACTTCCCCATTCGTCACTCGTCACTCGTCATTCGTAATTCGTAATTCGTAATTAATTCCCCTCATTCGTCTTTCGTAACTGAATACTTATCTTTACGATCGGGATTGTTTACACATTAACCTAACAACGAATCCATGATCGACATCAAACAGGAAAAAAACAGCGACCACCATAAGATCCTTATCAGTCAGATGGAACAAAGACGAGATAAGATCAAAGCGGGCGGAGGAAAGAAAAAAATCGAAAAGCAACACGCTCAGAATAAGCTTACCGCACGCGAACGCATTAACTATCTGATGGATGTCGACCATGAATTTTACGAATTGGGCAGTTTTGCCGCCGATAAAATGTACGAGGAATACGGAGGTTGTCCGGCAGCGGGGGTGATCATCGGAATCGGGACCGTAAGTGGTCAAAAGGTCATGATCGTAGCCAACGATGCCACAGTAAAAGCCGGAGCGTGGTTTCCCATGACCTGCAAAAAGAATCTCCGTGCTCAGGAAATCGCCATGGAAAATCGACTTCCCGTCATATACCTGGTGGATAGCGCTGGGGTTTTTCTTCCCCTCCAGGATGAAATATTCCCCGACAAAGAACATTTCGGTCGCATTTTCAGAAACAACGCTCGGATGTCTGCCATGGGAATTCCTCAAATATCGGCCATCATGGGGAGTTGTGTGGCTGGCGGAGCTTACCTGCCCATTATGTCGGATGAGTCGATTATCGTGCGAGGCACCGGTTCCATTTTTCTCGCAGGACCTTACCTGGTCAAAGCTGCCATCGGAGAAGAAGTGGATAAAGAAACTCTCGGAGGAGCGGTCACACAGTCCAACATTTCCGGTGTCACCGATTACATCGCCGAAAACGACCAGGACTGTCTGGACAAAATCAGGTCCATCCTTGACACCTCAGGATATTTGTACAACACCTACCTCAAACGCAGCGAATCTCTCCCCCCGATCATTCCGGCCGACGAATTGCTCAGGCATTTCCCCGACACCAATACCACGCCTTACGATTCGTATAATATTCTTTATTCCATCATCGACCAGGATTCCTGGACGGAATACAAAATGGGGTACGGAAAAACGATTTTGTGTGGCTATGCCAAAATTGACGGGTGGCACGTCGGCGTCGTGATGAACAATCGGGCTGTGGTCAAGACCGAGAAAGGTGAAATGCAATTTGGGGGCGTCATTTATTCTGATTCTGCGGACAAAGCGACCCGTTTTATCATGAATTGCAACCAAAAGAAAATTCCAATTGTTTTCCTGCAAGACGTAACAGGGTTTATGGTCGGAAGTCGTTCCGAGCAAGGTGGAATCATCAAGGACGGAGCCAAAATGGTGAATGTCGTGGCCAATTCGACCGTTCCGAAAATCACCGTCATTATGGGAAATTCCAACGGAGCAGGAAATTATGCGATGTGCGGTAAAGCATACGATCCACGGTTTATCTATGCCTGGCCATCGGCCCAAATCGCCGTAATGGGTGGTGAACAAGCAGCCAAAGTTCTCCACCAAATCGAGTCGGGCAAAGAGGAATTGACCGATGAGGAATCCAAAGAAAGACTGGATAAAATCAGGAAAAGCTACCAGGAACAAACCACTCCCTATTACGCGGCTGCCCGACTTTGGGTCGATGAAATAATAGATCCGAGGAGGACCCGGGATTATATTTCGATGAGCCTTGAAGTAGCACAATTTGCCGAAATAAAACAATTTAACCCAGGAGTAATTCAAACATAGTATGAGCATGGCCCAACCGACTAAGCGAAACATACAGATCATTGATTGCCCCAGGGATGCAATGCAGGGCATCAAGCCATTTATCCCGACCGAGGAGAAAGTGGCATTTTTACAAAACCTCCTGGCTATTGGTTTCCACACGCTGGATTGCGGGAGCTTTGTGTCTCCCAGGGCTATTCCACAAATGAGGGATACCGGTGAAGTCATCGAGCAGTTGGATTTGGACCGTACCATTACCAAGCTTTTGGTTATCATAGCCAATTACCGTGGAGCCAAAACCGCTGTAAACTACCCCCAAATCACGTTCCTCGGATTTCCATTTAGCATATCTGAAACTTTCCAGCTTCGAAATACGAACGCAACCCGTGAAGAAGCTTTTGAGCGAATCCGGGAAATTCAGGAGCTGGCATCGATCCACCACAAAAAACTGGTGGTTTATTTTTCCATGTGTTTTGGAAACCCATATGGTGATTTATGGCATCCTGACATTATCACTTATTGGGCGAATCGATTTCGGGACATTGGAATACGGTATATATCGCTATCCGACACCACCGGAATTGGAGAACCGGAAATTATCGGTCAGACCGTATCCGCGATGAAAAATAATTTTTCAGATATCCGATTTGGCGTGCATTTGCATACCCGACAGGAGACATGGCGGGAAAAAATTCAAAGTGCTTTTGATCACGGATGTGACCGCTTCGATGGAGCGTTGAAAGGTTTCGGAGGGTGCCCCATGGCACAGGATGAACTCGTTGGTAACATGCCCACAGAAAATCTCATTTCCTTTTTTCATGAGAAAAACTTGTTCGAATACAACCAGGCGGCCTTGAAAGAAGCGTTGGTGATGGCACAGAAAATTTATACCTGATGGAAGAGGAACGAAGACAAATATCGTTGTTGAAAGCTGCAAAGTGGCCTTTTTATATCCTCATCCTCATGTGGGTTCTTGAAATATTAAAGTACCTTTTTGGCATCCAACTGGTCGAATACGGAATACTTCCCCGGTACATCTCCGGGCTAAAAGGCATCATTACCGGCCCATTGATCCACGGTTCATTTGGTCACCTGGCGAACAACAGCGTGCCGTTTTTGGTTGGAGCGACAACCATCATTTATTTTTACCAGCGCATCGCCGTGCCTGTCATCTCCCTGATCTGGATTTTAACAGGGATTCTGGTATGGGTTTTTGCGAAAACAGCGTTTCACATCGGTGCCAGTGGGGTGGTCTATGGCATGATTTCGTTCATTTTCTGGGCAGGTTTTTTCAACAGGGACCGGCAGTCCATCGTTCTGAGTTTGATTATCTTATTTGCATATAGCGGTATGTTTTACGGCGTCCTCCCCAACCAGCCCGGTGTTTCGTGGGAGAGCCACCTTCTGGGGGGACTGGTCGGCATCCTGGTCGCCTTCCTTTTTCGCATTCCAAAAGAGGAAGAAGATCCCTGGGATGATGACGATGATACGCCACCTCGCCATTTCTTCCGGGAGGATACCTTCCAGGATTATCCTACCTACTGGAGCAATCAATTGAGGTAGAGGCAGAGAGGAATGAATGCGCCTTCATCCACTTAGGCGGTACGCGGTTTAGCTTGAAGGATAACCGCAAAGACGCAAAGTTCGCAAAGGTGAAGAGGATTACCTCCAGGTTACAGGGTGAAAGCTCGGCGTTCTCTGCACCTCTGCGGTGAAATAAAAAAAGCCTCATGTTTACAAAGAGAAAGGTATAACCGCAAAGAGGCATTGTTCGTAAAGGTTAAGAGGTTGATCTCTAATTTGCAATGTAAAAACTCTGAGTTCTCTGCGTCTCTGCGGTAAAAAAACGGCCTTCCGTTTTCAAAGAGAAAGGTATAATCGCAAAATTGCAAAGTGCGAAAAGGTAAATAGCAATATCTCCAGGTTACAGGGTAAAAGCTCTGCGTTCTCTGCGCCTCTGCGGTAAAAAAAATAGTCTATCGTTTTCAAAGGTCTTCAATAAGATAAAAAATAACCACGTCATAAGCACCACTATCCTAATGCCACTGGTTATTTCATCCCGTTCGTTTCGTTGACACATTTAAGGATAAATGCGGGCGGAATATTGATCGGTTGGAAAAAAACCTCGACATTTCCAAACACGCTTTCATACAGTTTCTTTTCCATCAGCGAATAATGGATTTGAAGGTATTCACCCTCATCCACCAGCACCGATTTTGACTTAGTGACGATCGATCTGGCCAGCTCTTTGGGAAGAACCGAAAATGGGATAGCCGAATATATGATATCCACCTGATCGAACTTCTCCTGATCGAGGTAATGATGGATATTATCGGCGCTATCTGCCGCGACCACTAACCGGTCGTCGTCTATGGCCTCGAGGGAGTCAATAAAAAAATCATTTATTTCAAAGGAAATCAACTTGCAATCCGCCGGCATCCGATCAAGGATATGTTTGGTGAGAACACCATCTCCAGCTCCCAATTCGATAATGGCACGGGCCTGATGTATTTTGCTCTGATTGATTATTTTATCACAAAGGTATCGAGAACTTCTGGTGACCGTTCCGACGGTTTTGAGATTGCGGATTCCCTCTTTAAAAAATTTAAATCTGTTCATCTATTCCTGATATATGATGTATTCTTTTAATTGTGGATACGCTTCAATTAGGGTCGAATTTATCTGACCATCCGACAATATGGAGGAACCGATAAACGCTTCGATCCGGGCATCCCAAAACCCTTTGGCTTGAAAACTCCGTCGGACTTTTCGTGCTTCTTCCAAATCTGAAATTATCCCACCGTAGTAGGTGAAACGCTTACCCTGCGGGGATACCAACACCATCAAATCATCGATCTGATAATATTCTTTCCCTTTAATAAGCTGGTCCGTTTCCACCAATTTTATCCGAAAGTAAAGATCTTGTGTACGCAATTGCCAATCCTGATAAGGTGAAAGCGTCCCTTCTTCCTCTTCCGATAAAACAGGAACACCAAATCGTACCGGAAGGTTTTCAGTATTTAACATATCAAACTCCAAACGTTTGTTTGAAAAAGGAGCAGGCAAGACCGTTCGCCGGTCAGGTGCTAATTGTGGAGAATACCGGGGATATTGATTACCATACAAACGAATTTCGTACCTGTCCCCCGACAATCCCCCTTCCTGTAAATAATCCAGTACCTTTTGCAGAACCATGACCGGGCGGTAAAGTCCAAATTGATCCTGCACTTCCTGGTCGGTAAACACCCTTAAGATCAATTTTGTATGCGGATACAATTGACAATAGTCCAGAACCTGATCCAATTCTGATCTGATCCCGGGCGTTATGACTACCGGTCGGTCTCCGTATGGAATCATAGGCAGAGTGAATACCGGCTTCTCCGCAATTTCCCGATTCAGATTCTGATCCGTTTGGAACGATTTGTACGCCCGGACGTGATAAAAATTCCGGGGATTGCTAAGAATGGTCTGGGATGTTCTCGGTTGATCAAAATGAACCTGGTACACATCAAGACGGCCGTACCCGCCCGGTCGATCTGAAACAAACAAAGCTTCACTCCCATCCGGTGACAGACGAAATCCCACCTCGTTCAAACCTGTGTTGAGAGGCGGAAGCATATTTTGTGGAGCGGACCACGATTCCATTTCATCATTAAAGGTAGCAAAGAAAACATCAAACCCACCGATGCTTTGGGTACTATTTGAACTAAAATACAATTCCCGGCCGTCATTGCTCAGGAATGGCGAGATCTCATCGTACTCAGAATTAACCTGTTCACCCAAATTCTGAACAACCCATTGACCAAGACGTTTGTACGTCACGAAAATATCATAGCCTCCAAATCCATCAAGCCGCTGGCTGGCAAACAAATAGGCTGAATCGTGAATCATAAACAAATCCCGGTCTCCGGCAGATGGGTCGTAAATCGGATGAATCCATGGGCTTACCCCCATTTTATCAGCTTCGAAAGATTTTTGGTAAATCCCTTCATCCCGGCTACCTCCTACCCCGGCAAACAACACCTGCTGGCCATCTTTCGAAAATTCCAATAATTGGTATTTTTGATCCCCCGCCAGATCCGGATCCATGGGCCCCATATTGGTCCATAATCCCTGTCTGATTTCGGCCATGCTCATGGGAGGATTCTGGTTCACCACGATCGGGCTGGAAGCTGAAACGTCAGGGTTGTTGATGGAGTAATAAAACCGGTCATCCACGGTAGGTGAATAGATGGGGCGGAGTTCATCCAACGACGAGTTGATATTGCTTCCCGCATTTTCCACCAGGTACTGTGTTTCCGCCGTCCCTGCTCTTTTCGCAGCTCCGATTTGCTGTAGAAAATAGTTCACCTTTGCCAAATAACGAGGTTCCATCTTCTCCATGTATTCCCGGTAATGCATTTCTGCATCCGAAAACTGATCCAGCATTTGACATGCACGACCGGCCCAAAAAAATGTTTCCGCAGGAAAACGATGGGAGGATTCGATCAACTCATGGAATACTTCCAGTGCTTCAGCTACATTTCCCATAGCCAGATGCGTGCGCCCCAGTTTGAGTTTGGTTTCCGAGTCTTTGGGAAATTGCATCAGATAATTCTCAAATTCCGCCCTGGCCAGGGCCCATTTTCCTTCCTCAAAGTATTGATTCCCCGGCTCGATTTCCGGGAAGTGTGTTGGAGAATTTTTCGGCAGGATACTACAGCCCAAAAGGAGCATAGCGCAACACAGTCCCTTGAAAACAGATAAAAGTCGTATCCTCCTGCCTATATTCATTATACATCGTCTTCATCAAAACTCTCCAACTTTTCCACCAATGCTTTGAGAAAAGTTCCCCCCAGATACCCATCAATAATCCTGTGGTCGTAGGACAAAGATAAATACATCTTGTGTCTGATTCCGATAAAATCACCATCAGGTGTTTCAATGACCGCCGGTCGTTTCACGATGGCTCCGGTGGCTAAAATGGCTACCTGAGGGAGGTTGATCAAGGGTGTCCCCATTAGGTTCCCAAACGTTCCAATATTGGTGAGTGTAAAGGTTCCCTGGCGTACTTCGTCAGGCTTGAGAGCGGATGCCCGTGCACGCGTTATCAAATCATGTGCTGTCCGGGCAATACCAACCAGGTTGTACTCATCCGCATTTTTGATCACAGGCACAATCAGGGTATGGTCCTCCAGCGCTGTGGCGATGCCGATATTGATGTACTTTTTAAGTATGATCTGATTGTCTTGTACCGAAGAATTGAGATAAGGATACTCCCGGAGCAGACCCGCCAGCATATTGATAAAAATCGGGGTATAGGTCAAATTGATCCCGTACTTTTGCCTGAACAACGCCTTGTTCCTATTTCGCCAATTCACGATGTCTGTCATATCAGCTTCCATGACGGCGGTGACATGGGCAGCCGTATCTCTGGAACTGACCATGTGCTGGGAAATAGCATACCGGACCCGGCTCATATTGACTATTTCTTCCAAATCGGATGTAGAAGCGTCTGTCCATTGTCTTTCCCGGGGCAAATCCGGGTCGCCCTGTCCCTCCACGGGTTGGTTCATTCCCCCCCGATGTTCCAGGTAGGCCATGATATCTGATTTGGTCACTTTCCCCGAGGCTCCCGTACCTGTAATGCTTCGCAATTCTTCGACCGAAATGCCTTCTTTTTCGGCAATTTTCCGGACCAGGGGAGAAAAGAATCGACCGGATGCGTCGACCATTTGAGGTTGAACCTGAGGTTGAGACCGAGAATGAGAATGAGATTGAGTTTGTGGTTCAGATGATGATTGATGTTCAGGCTGAGACTGAGATTGAAATTGTGGTTGAGCTTCAGACTGAGACTGAGGTTGAGAGTGGATCTCACTGGCTATTTCAGCATCCTGGTTCTCACTGGCTGGTGGTTGTTTTTCGGTATGTTCAAGTTCGAGTGTTCCGAGGCCAGTTTCGGGATCTTCATCGGTTTCGATGTCAGCAATTACGGCACCCACGTTGACCACTTCCCCTTCCGAAACGTACAGATTTTTGACCTGACCGGTGACGGGCGATGGAATTTCTGAATCCACTTTATCTGTGGCAACCTCCAGAATTATATCATCCTGATTGATGATTGCTCCTTCCTCCACCATCCACCGAAGTACGGTAGCTTCGTGTATCGATTCTCCCATCTGGGGCATGTGCAATTTATATGATGCCATAATCAATGCTTTTTTCTGTTGTAAAATTACTTGTTTTCTGGCTCAGTTAAAAATCTATACAGCAGGTACATAGCCCGGTGGTAGGTATATTCTACCACTCCCTTCCGATCCCGGTCACAATAAATCCGGTGGGTCTGATGAGATTTAGCATCGCCTACGCAAACGAAGACGGTACCGACGGGTTTTTCATCGGACCCACCTCCTGGTCCTGCGATCCCCGTTACGGCGATCCCTACGTCCGACTGAATGACCTTTAGCACTCCGGCCAGCATTTCTTCCGCGCATTGTGTACTCACGGCTCCATGATTCGCGAGGGTTTCTGCTGACACGCCCAGAACATTCTTTTTCACTTCGTTGGAATACGAAATGACTGAACCCAGGTAGTAACCGGATGAACCTGCTATACTCGCGATCTGACTGGCCATGTAACCGCCTGTACAACTTTCTGCTGTCGACAAGGTCAATTCCTTGCGAACCATCAGGTTTTGCATAATCCTATTCCAGGATTCTATATCCGGGGAATTCCAATAATCGTCTTGTAGGAATTCGTCCCGGACCCGGAGGAATTCCTCATTGACTTCATCGCTCCAGCGGTCGCCATAAGAATCAATCATCCATCAAAAATTTTATTTCTTTAAAATCATACCGTTCCACGCCCTCGTTACTTTGAACCACCAAATGCCCGTTTCCCAGTACATCGACAATTTCCCCGCGTTTGTACGATTGATCTGTCAGATCAAAATACGAAAAATCCTCCCCATAACCATATAACATCATCAAATAAACCTCTTTGAGGCTTTTGCCATTTTCGAGTAACTGGTACAGGGTTTTAAATTTTTTCAATAATTTCTCCCGAATTTCGGCCACCGCGAAATCCTTACCCGTCAACAATTTTAAGGATGTGGCCGGGGCCGGAACATCAGAAAAATCGGTCTGGTTTACGTTGAGTCCTATGCCTATGACAGAATTACGGATGGCATTGCCCATAAAGATATTCCGAATCAATACCCCGGCGATTTTTCGTTGATCCACCAGAATATCATTGGGCCATTTGACAGACAGTTCATTTTCGGGGACGAACGGGGTCAACACTTCGACGCAAGCCATGGAAGCTAAAAATTGCAACTTAAACGAATCCGATACGTTAATAAAATCAGGGTATACTATGATGGACATCAACACATTGAGCCCCGGATCGGAGACCCACTTACTGCCAATTTGTCCCATTCCAGCCGTCTGAAAATCGGCAGATATGACAGTAAAAGGCTTTGGATTGCTTTTTGATAACAATTCTACAGCGTACTGGTTAGTACTCGTGATAGAATGAAAATGCTGAAATTGATCTAAATCATCCAATTATCCGTAAATTTGTATCTTCAATATAAAATGAACCAATTTGCAAGCGAAGTTAAGAGAAAAGGTAGAATATAAACACGAAGAACTAAACAACTTCATCCTGGACAGTCTTCAGGATAGCAAGGCCAAAAACATAGTAAAATTTGATCTGAGAAATCTTCAAACCCCGCCAACGGATTTTTTCTTCATTTGTGATGCTGAATCGGTGACACATGTAAAATCCATTGCAGAAAACGTTGAGAAAACGCTCAAAATAAATCATCGTATTCTCCCGAGTCATTCAGATGGGAAAAACAGCGCGACCTGGATAGCCCTGGACTATTTCACCACCGTGATTCATGTTTTTCTGAGAGAATCGCGGGAATTTTATGACCTGGAGGGATTGTGGCGTGATGCGCTAATCACCGAATATGAAAATGAATAGAAGCAAATGGAAAACAATAAAAACACCAACAAGAATAATAAAAAGAAAAAAGGTGGATTCAATATCTATTGGATCTACGGTATCTTTATCCTGATCATTCTCCTGATCCAGCTATTTGGATACGGGATGGGTGCCAATCAGGAAATCGACTACAAGCGATTTATGGCATTGGCCGAGGAGGATGTGATTGAAAAACTCGTCGTAGTGAACCGATCCGATGCCCGGGTTTACATCAAAAAATCCGCGCTCGATTCCGATGAATTCAAAGATATCTCGCAGGACGCGTTTTCGATGAATGAACCCTATTACACGTTCAACATCGGAACAGTGGATGCATTGGAGGGACGTCTGGCGGACATCAACCAGGATCGGGATACGGAAAGCAAACTATACCCTACTTACCGCACAGAATATAGTTGGACCTCCGCATTGACCTACATTATTCCCATCGTTTTGATCATAGCGATTTGGATCTTTATCATGCGTCGAATGAGCGGTGGTGCAGGTGGTGCAGGTGCACAGATTTTCAACATCGGGAAATCCAAGGCCACCCTATTTGACAAGAATACCCGGGTCAATGTCACCTTTGATGATGTGGCGGGACTCGACGAAGCAAAAGAGGAGGTGATGGAAGTCGTGGATTTCTTGAAAAACCCAAAAAAATATACCAATCTGGGGGGAAAAATTCCCAAAGGAGTCCTCTTGGTTGGTCCTCCCGGTACGGGAAAAACGTTGCTGGCCAAAGCGGTAGCGGGGGAAGCTGAAGTACCTTTCTTTACGATCAGTGGATCGGATTTTGTCGAAATGTTTGTGGGAGTAGGAGCTTCCCGGGTGCGGGATTTGTTCCGACAGGCGCGGGAAAAAGCCCCGTGTATCATTTTTATCGACGAGATCGATGCGATCGGACGTTCGAGAGGACGAAACAGCATCCAGGGAGGAAACGACGAGCGAGAAAATACGCTCAATCAGCTTCTCGTTGAAATGGATGGATTTTCCAGTGAAAAAGGGGTAATTCTGATGGGGGCAACCAACCGACCAGACGTACTGGATAGTGCTCTTTTGCGCCCCGGACGATTTGACCGCCAGATCGGCATCGACAGGCCCGATCTCCACGGACGACAGCAGATCTTTAATGTCCACCTCAAACACATCAAGATCGCAAACGACATCAGCGCGGAGGAATTGGCCGAGATGACCCCTGGTTTTGCCGGTGCAGAAATCGCAAACGTGTGCAACGAAGCTGCACTTATCGCAGCGCGGCGGAATAAAAAAGCCGTCGACATGGAAGATTTTAATTACGCGCTGGATAAGGTGATCGGCGGATTGGAGAAAAAGAATAAATTGATTTCCCCGGCTGAGAAAAAAGTCATTGCGTATCACGAAGCCGGTCACGCCATCTGCGGATGGTATCTCGAGCATGCATCCCCGCTGGTCAAGGTAACAATCGTACCACGAGGCATCGGGACACTGGGATATGCCCAGTATCTGCCCAAGGAGGAATACATTACGAGTACCGAGCAACTCCTGGATCGAATCTGCATGACCTTTGGTGGTCGCGCGGCTGAAAGTATCGTATTTGGAAGGATCAGCACAGGCGCCCAAAACGACCTGGATCAGATCACCAAAATGGCTTACAGCATGGTCGCTATTTACGGTATGAATGAAAACGTGGGAAATGTTTCTTTCCACGGGTTGCAAAAAGATCAGTTTAACAAACCCTATAGTGAGAATACCTCTGCGATGATCGATGACGAAGTACGGAAAATGGTCACCGAACAATTTGAACGAGCCAAGCAGCTACTCACTGAGAAAAGAACAGAACTGGAGACATTAGCGAATGCCTTGCTCGAAAGGGAGGTCATCGTGAAGAACGACCTGGAAATGTTAATCGGTCCCCGGCCTTATCCGGAACCAGAGAAAATACGCCTTTCTGAAAAACACGATATTGAGCCACAGGATGAAATTGCAGTTACTGAACCCAATTCAAACGTTCAGGATAACGAAGAGGCATAGAAAGCGGACTGCAAATGCCAGTGTGACGAAGTATTCAATTTCATGTTGCTGCTTTTAAATAGAAAGACGTGGTGGGTTACCTTTCATCTCAATGACCGATGTGGTGGCTTTGCATATTCTCTTTCCAGGTCGGATGATCATTGCCATTCCTTCAGGTAAACAGGGGAGCAAACCTTCTCTTTATAGTAGATCAATTCTCAACAAAGATGCTGTGGAATTGAAACACCAGCGCACCGGCCACTCATGATCTGGAATTGGGTAGTAACCAGACCAACCTAAGCTGAATTCTGTTCGATACCTGGGACCTAATCGCAATTTTACAACCCACTGACATTTAACACAATATCCAACATTCACCTTGTTTTTGTATAAATAAATTTGGATATATATAATACCACTCAATATCAGTTTAAAATGGAAGAATTTTGCAGTCTTTCCCATATGAAAGGGACTACAGCGGTGTGATGTTTTATTTCCATCGTCCTTTCGGGACTCAGTTTTTGTATTGATCACTTCGATGGGTTGAAACCCATAGCTGTTCCATCATCGTCCTTTCAGGACTCCCCGTAAACCGCTAATTCAGGGAATTAATTTCTGAATTTAGGAAGAGACCCTAATTGCAGATTCAGGGTTGATTTCAGCCCAAACCGACAGCTTGGGACCATAAACAGCCAAAAAGGGAAGCTTTTCTTTGAAAGTGGAACAAAATTTGCTGTACACGATAGTGCAAAAACCGCTGTAAATGAACCTAATCCGGCAAAATGTTTTTCACATTTTCACACTGGCCCTGTTTACGGGGATGTTGGTTCATAGTTGGTACAATCCAGACGCTTTGGGGTGGACCATTCTTTTTTTGCTCATCAATCTCAATGCGGTTCTTTTTATCCTCTCCAGGCCCAGAGCTATGATTGCCTGGGTGACCATTCTGGTGGGAATTCTTGGCTTACTCATGTCAACCCCACAATTGGTTTCCATCGGAATTGATCATATGGGCGGTAAAACGGACCTGCCAAAAGATAGCGCCGAAACCATCCGGTCTGCGATTTATTTCACCGTATCGGCGCTGTTCAGTTTTCTCCAAATCCACCGGATTATCAGTATTCGATAAGGGATATTTATCGGGAGGTCAACATCGCATGGGTAGCATATAGTATAATCCGGATGGTGCCTGGTATTTACTATAGAATACTTCGACCTTTTCAGACTACATGAAGTGAATAAGACTAAATTGGGTGGTAATCCAAAATCCGAGATCAAACTACCCTCAAAAGAATTGTCTCCTGGCAAAATGTGGGACATAACTGTCACCATGGCTTTCCAGTCCCCTGAATCAACCAGGGCTTAGCCCACTGACTATTCTTCCCTTGAGCCTGAGAATACGGAGTTTCCTCCAACCGATCCAATGCTGCGCGAATTTGATTTTCGTTGAATTGAAGTTCGTTTTCCCCATATTGAATCCGCACGGGAACCGCTGGCTGAACTGCACCAGGCCCCACCTGGAGTTCCGGATAACCTGTTCGTCGATAGTCATACCATGATTCAAGAGCATGGGTAAATCCTGCGATCCATTTTTGCTCAATAATTTGCTCTAACGACCCATTGAATTGTACTTCGGGCTGCTGGATGTAAGCTTCAAATTGATCTCCTATCCCCCACATTTCAAATGACTGCCGGATGGCTTCCTTATAATGATCTTCTGCCTGACCTACATTCCATCCTTTTAATGCGGCTTCTGCCAATATAAAATGCACTTCCTGTGCGGTCATAACCTGAGATTGCAGCCGGTCATCAGTCCGGGCCGCAAACATGGGGGTCAATTGTGACACATGTTGATTCTGAACGATTTGCCCGGGAGTGGGATTTTCATTATGGATGGAGGGTTCAGGCATTTGTGGTGGCACTCCAACATAATAATTAGTGTCCAGATGTTTACCCAACAAATCAGGATTATAATGCCTGGTAAATACATTTCCCTGATCTATTTCTGATAAATA
>CALGAA010000371.1 GCA_937952445.1 uncultured Bacteroidota bacterium
AGATCATCCTCTGCACCTTTGCGAACTTTGCGTCTTTGCGGTTATCCTCCAAGGTTAAACCGCGTATAGCCTAAGTTGCATGAGTCTTTAGATGATGATAGGGCGAAAAAGAATCCGCCAGATTTGTCACGAATTTAGTGACCGGTATACTAATAAGACCAAAGGTCGCTTTCGTAATTAAAAATGGATTCTTTGATCTTTTTAGATTCGAGCATTCTCCGCAACTGAGCTTCCCTGGAATCTCCCTGCATAGAGGGGAAATCCTGGAGACGGTAATCCCGAACATTGGACTCTTTGATCACGTAATAGTTGAAATAGCGCATTTCCATGTAATCATCCCATGATAATATCGTCGCTGAATTGCCAGGCAAAAAGACCTTTTTCGTAGCGAAGTACTTTCGGGCTTCAGGCCAGTAAATCCAAAAGAGGGGTAATTCGTAAGCAAACGTACCATCTTCTCCGGCTTTGTCCTGGATTGGACTGATTCCGAGAATACGCACCCGCATCCTGGAGTGCAGTTTATCAAAAAACCATATCTCCTTCAGCCGATATTTCTTGATAGTGGTAAAGTCGATGTCATTTCGAACCACCTGCGGTTCCCGTTCGAACGTTTCCGGGTTTGTCACATATACCGTATCCTGCTGAAACAGCATCTGATTGATGGATTGGACGTCCATCGGGACTTCAAAATTATCGGAATCACCCATGTATGGTGTAATCGCACCACTTTGAATTCCTTCAACCAACAAGGCAAAAAACGGTGCCGTGGGGTACATAAACGGCTGATTGATCTTCTCACGCACGTCGATGACCCCCCAAATATACTTTGACCAAAACACGTCCGCTTCCCGAATATGCGGATATTCGAGCACCATTCGATTGTCCATCAATTGTTGTTGCGTAACTCCATCTATGGGTTGGATTGATGACCCGGATTGTTGCTGAATAATCTGGTTGGGATCACCGCCATCAATGGTCGATTCGGTGATGATTTCCTCTGCGATCTGGGCCTGAATATTCAACGCCAGAAACAGAAGGAAGAGGATAGATGATATTCGTGTAATGGCCATCATGACTGTGTTTATTGTATTTTAAAACTCACCGTTCCGATATTCTTGCTCACCGGCCAGCCAGGGCACATGACCCGGACATCTTCGAAGAAATATCGGTCCTGCGGACTTGCCCTACTTACCAGGCTTTGAGTTTCAGCGCTGTAGGTCCCCCCATTGTTGGTGGTTGCCACCGGATCCCCTGTACCTGGTCTGGGTACGCGAAACAAGTTGAATGAGACCACCTGACATCGTGCGTCAAAATCGAAATTTTGCAATTCAGGTATCAAGGCACGCTGAGCTTTAAATTCTCCATTCCCCATACTACCTCCGTGTTGTCCGGAAAGAGTGGGAATCGGATCAGGAATAATCTTGGTTCTGAATTTGTATGAAGTCGGCTCAAGTCCTCCCCCGCTCAGGGTGATCGTCGCTTCTCCCTGATCGGATACTGTAGCGTTGTATTTACCGGTTCCGGTTTTTGAAATCTGGATACCTGCACCGTTAGCTGATACCTTGAGATCGTTGGAAGAAATACCCGCTGCCGTAATGGACAGTGGGTTATCCACTCCGACGTACAGAACGTTCATTTTATCGGCGGAAACACTCGCAGATCGTTCGCCTACTTCATAGGTAAAGGAATTGCTATAGGTATTTTGTTCACCGGTCACCGGGTTGGTCACTGTAATACTTGCGTTCACTTCCTTGACTCCGGTCGAATTGGTCGGGGCGGTATAGGTTGCTACTCCGTCGGTCACCGGAACCGGAGATCCGTTGACCTCAATATCGATTCGTGTATTGGAAGTACCACTTGCCGATGTGCTCAGGAAAAAGTCGGCTTCGAATGGTTCTCCTTTGATCACGTAACCTTTCTTAGCTTGCATGACCACCTGATAATTATCGAAGACGATATCTTCTCCTCCTACTTTGTTCATTAAGTAATTGAGAAGAGAAGACTCCGCACTTTTGACATCATTTTTGATTTTTTCAAAAATTGGCATGGTTGCCAGAAGAGGCATTTGATTAAAATTGAATTCTGCCCAACTTCTCTTATCGGATTCCTGCCAGGATTCATCGATTTCGATGCTCAATTCATTGGCCATACGTTCGCGATCCTGGGGATCGACGTATTCGAGAAATTCTTCTTCCAGACTACGCAAACGCTGTTCGAGTTCATCGCCTTTCCCCTCGTTGACCAGGTAACGGGTGGTAATATCTTTGTTCTGAAAGCCCTTAACTTTCCCGTCTTCCAGGTAACCTCCAGTCTCTTCGATCATATGATTCACGATTCCATCGACATATTCGGAAAAATTGGCGGATAGTTCGCGAACCGGCCCTGTGCGTTCTGCATACGTGGCCAGGTTGTCATCCTTTCGGGCGAGTTTAGCAATTTCAGGTGGTAAGTTGGAATTGTTTTTATCCAATACTTCGTTGGATTTTTTCAATCCCTTTTCCACTACCTCAAAGGCATTGAATATTTCCGCAGAAACATTAAGGGCGAGCAAAGCTGTCAATACCAAATACATGATATTGATCATCAGCTGCCGCGGTTCCTTAGGTATTGACATTTATGTTTATTTTACTGACTTACAATATTTTGAACCTCCTTATGACTTAACATTCATCGCATTGAGCATGTTACCATATACGGTGTTCAATGAACCGAGTTTTTGGTTGAGGACAGCCATATTCTCTTTATACAATTTAGCGTCCTCGACGCTTCCTTCGAGCTGACCCATTGCAGCATTTAATTTTGTATAAAAGTTGTTCATCGTCTTGATTTGTTCCCCGGTTTGAGAAAAATCAACCTCCTGCAGTGCTTTGAGAGACTGCATACTTTTGGACATATTTCGAAGTTCCCCCAGCATTCCATCCAGATGAGCTTCCAAAAATTCAGGATCGAGTTGTTTTCCATTTACGCCGTTCGCCCCCTGGTGATCAACCACGGCACCATTGGTTAATGGGGTAATGTTGGCGTTTGCTTTGTCCAACCCTGGATACAAATTCTCCCAGTAGTAGTCTTTCTCAGGAGGTAATACGCCCAAAAACAGGAATATAATTGCCTCAGTGACCAGCCCGATGGTAATGGCTGCTCCACCCCAGGGATACGAGTTAATTTTACCAAGTGCGCCCAGCATCACCAACGCCGCACCAACACCAATCACAAAATTCTTGAAGTACTTAAACCAGGACTGTTTATAAAAAGCCATAATTTTTACATTTATTATTGAACAAAAATATTACCGTTTTAATGAACGCAGCATTATTCTGAATTCGTGTATGCGATTCGTAAAAAACTACAGGGATCTTCCGTTAGGGTCATTTCCAGAGGTTGGGGCTATCTAAATATTCAAGGTTTTACTTAGAACTGATCATCCAAAGACCGACCTTGAAACGTCAACGCACATCGGAATCCGATATATGAAGTTGCCGTATCCTGATATTGCCAATCCCGTACTCCCGTCCGCAAAAAATACCCCACATCTTTCCAGGATCCGCCTCTGATCACTTTGCGCTTGAATGCAGCAGGATCATCCTCATCCGCATCGTATTTGAAATCCGGGTTGAGATCGTGCAAGAAAGAATAACTATTTTCATGGTACGCCGAGCTGGTCCATTCGGACACGTTACCGGACATATTATACAATCCAAAATCATTGGGGTTGTACTTATCCACTTCCACAGTCCACTGCCCTCCGTCTTCCGGATAATTCCCCCGTCCGGGTTTGAAGTTGGCCAGGAGGCAACCTTTCGCATTTCTCAGACTATAGGCTCCCCATGGATAAGGGACGAGTTCGTGTCCGCCCCGGGCTGCGTACTCCCACTCCGCTTCTGTTGGCAAACGAAATCCATCGCTTCCCAAAGGTTGTTCCTTGTTCGTATTCCAAATATGCGTTCTCCAGTTGCAGAATGCCTGCGCCTGGTGCCAGTTTACCCCTACTACGGGATAATTGTCATAAGCTACGTGTGAAAAATAATTACGCGCCATTGGCTCATTAAAGGAATATGCAAAATCCCGAATCCACGCCAGGGTGTCCGGGTAAACATTAATTTGAAAACGCTCAATAAACGTACTGCGCGGGGATTGGCCTCTGTCCATGGCTGCTGCCTTGATATTGTACCGTTCCCAATGGTAATTCAATTTTCGTACATCGAGTTCCCGGCGACCGTTGATCATGTCATTTCCCTCATAGAACAGCTCATCCAATGCTTCATCGCTATAATCCAGGTCAAATGCCCAGTCGATCCGCTCGTTTCCGTATTCATCGGTATAAAAATCACCCATGATCACGTGCGCGATGCTATCGCGTACCCAATTCACAAATTGCCGGTATTCATTGTTGGAAATTTCGGTATCATCCATATAAAAGCCCTGGATGGATATCGAACGAGGCCGCGAGGTATAACTGTAACTGATGTCCTGGTCGCTCGGTCCCATCGTAAAACGACCGGAAGGAATGTAGACCATACCATATGGATTGATATCATTGTTCCATTTGGGTCGATTTTGAACACCGATCAAATCCCCGTTATTGGAATTCCGGCCGCACGCTGTTAACAACAGTATGGCAGAACCCAAAAACACTATATTGTAAAATCTTTGAATCATTCCTGAGCTGTATTTTTTTCAAATTACTTGCAAATATAATTCCACTTCTGATATATCGAAATTTCATCCATGCTTTAAATAGTCAAAAACTTCATGATAACGCAGTTTATCAGCGCTTTATTTTTGGGCGATTTTATTCAAGACAATTAATCTATGAATCGGGGGTTGTAAATAACTTTCTCTCTTTGTATTTTAAACAAGGGGGCATCAATGATATACCTCAAACTGATTTCATGGCTGTTGTCGTGCACCCTGCGCAAGCCAGACAATCCCAAATCAAACGAATAATACACGTACGCATTATCAGCAAACTGATACCCAGCCTGAATAACTAACGCATCTATAGATGAACTATTGTATCCACGTAAATACATCCCGCCTTTTAACGTTCCGAGGTAATCCACACCAGCTCCAAACTCAGTCTGGGTGTATCTTCCATTCGTTTTGACCAACACAGAGGGGACGATCAAAATGCTTTCTGAAAAATCATAAAAATAAAGCCCCTGGAAGACATAACTGCGTAATTGCTGGCCGCCCGCATTTTCATCCCCACCTGAAACGATGTAATTAAATGGCGTGACGTTTTGACTGCTGATGCCGACCTCAAAAAAAGGAGAACTAAAGTAAATGCCCACATCGAGCCGGGGAGCTAATCCCGATATTTTTTCTTCCGACAGCAATGGATCGTTGTGGCTGATCACACCAATTCCGTACTCCCCGTCCGGCGCACGCCAGTCCGTACCGAAAAAAGACCGCCGGTCCATACCCGCAGACAGACCCACGGAAATGAGCCCGAATGGTAAATCCTGAATATAGCTATAGGTCGCCAGAAAATTCTGGCTTTTCACCCGGCCAATCTGATCTCCCCAAAATTGAATCCCAACCGAACTATTGATCATATCCACAGGGGTATAAGCCATAAGAACCTGACTTTGGGGTTGACCATCGATCCCTTGCCACTGGGATCTAAAGTGAGCGGTCAACTGGGTCACGCGGGTAATGCCTCCGAAAGCCGGATTGTACAGGTATGGATCCCAATGGGCAGAAGAAAGCTGAGGCAAATTCTGACTGCTCAAAATCGCCGGGAAGAGCACCATCCACCATAATGTTAAATTTTTCAGTTGCATTTTTATTTCCCGACCTACAAGATGCAAAATTTTCCTCACATTATTTCAATGAGGTATTAAACACCAAACCATCATACGCTAATTTAACATTTTCGGGCAGTACCGCATTGACCTCCTCATGAAACCCCATCGTATGACTGATATGGGTCAGAAAGGCTTTTTGGGGATGGATCTCTTCGATCAGTTCCAGCGCTTCCTCCAGATTGAGGTGAGAATGATGAGGTCTGTGATGCAACGCGTTGATAATTAATATTTCCACACCCCGGATAGCATCGATCACCTCCTGATCCAGGTATTTGACATCGGTGAAATAGACCAAAGGCCCAAATGAAAAACCAAGAATATCCAACGAACCGTGGTGAACCGGCAAAGCAGTCACACGAATATCTCCAAACACTATTTCATCCCATGGTTTGATTTCCACCAGCTCGGCAGAAGGCGATCCGGGATACTTTTTTTCGGCGAAAACGTAAGCAAATCGTTCCCGGATATTGTCCAGCACGCGGGGTAGCCCGTACAGCGGAAAATCCTTCTGATTGATAAAATTGTATGGTCGGATGTCATCCAGTCCGGCGACGTGATCGTTGTGTTCGTGGGTCAGGAAGGTCCCATCGAGATCGTCGACCTGGTATCGTAGCATTTGTTGGCGAAAGTCGGGCCCTACATCAACGGTAATCGCAGTGGTTTCGGTTTCGACCAACAGCGAGGTTCGCAACCGTTTGTCCCGAGGGTTCGTTGAACGGCATACCGGGCAGTGGCATCCGATTACGGGAATGCCCTGTGAAGTTCCGGTACCCAATATGGTAATCTTCACTATTCGCTGGTTTCGGCTAATTTTTGATAAAGGGATTTTAGATAATCCATTGACTTTTTGCTCAAAGGCGGGTCATTTTCATCGGGTACCTGGTCCAAAATTTCAAGTAAAACCTCCACGCGCCCACTCGTGTCAAAAAATTTATTGACCACGATGACTTTTTCCTGTCGAATAAGACAATAACCGGAACTAAACTGGCCTTTTCCGTAGCGAATTTTATATTCCAGTTCGTCAAAGATTTCCTCGAGCCTCTTGAGCTGGTAATTAGAGAACTTTGCCATGTCCTTTATTTATACGCCGCGATACCGGTCACATCCTGTCCCGTGATCAATAAATGAATGTCGTGGGTTCCCTCATACGTGATGACCGTTTCGAGATTGACCATGTGTCGCATCACTGAATAATCACTTGTAATTCCCATTGCACCCAATATCTGCCGGGCCTCACGTGCCACCTGCAAAGCCATATGCACGTTGGATCTTTTGGCCATCGAAATTTGTGCACTGGTTACCTTTCCTTCATCCGCCAGCTGACCGATTCGAAATGCCATGAGCTGGGCCTGGGCTATGACCGTAATCATTTCGGCCAGTTTTTTTTGGGTTAGTTGAAATGATCCGATGACTTTTCCAAACTGTTCGCGTTCCAAAGCATACGATAATGCGGTGTGATAACAATCCACGGCTGCTCCGATCGCTCCCCAACTGAT
>CALGAA010000372.1 GCA_937952445.1 uncultured Bacteroidota bacterium
AAGTATTTGGTGTTTCGCAGCCGGTTGACGCGGTCTTCCGGTATTTTCAATTCCTGGGGTTCAAAGGGCTGCTTGGGCTCCAGCGTTTCCTGTATCCAACCAATGTAAATGTTGGTATGGGTGGTCCAGCTATAGTATTTCTTGGCCGCTATAATTCCGTGGTTGGAAAATCTCCGCCATTTGGCCTCATCGGTCAGAATGGTTTTGATGGCGGCACTGACTTCGTGCTTATCCAACGGATCGACCAGATAACCGTTCTTACATTTGGGAATAATCTCGGAAGGTCCCCCGTTTTTGGTGGCTACCACCGGCAGTCCGCTCGCAGCAGCCTCGATGGTCGTAAGTCCAAAATTCTCGTGAAGGGAAAGGTTGGTGAATAAACCCCGCTTCTCTGCGCAATACTGATAAATCAGACTGACTTCATTGTCGATATCATGTTTTTTGGGGATGGCCAGTTTGCCGTATAAATCATACTTGTCCATCAGAAGAAGCATTTCAGTCAAGACCTCCTTCTCCGCTTCCGGCATATTGTTGATGTCCTTCCGAATGCCAGCAAATATGACGAGATTGGCCAGGGACTGGATTTCTTTGTTACTTCCGTAGATATCGATAAGGGTGTGAAGGTTTTTTCTTCGGTCGGGGCGTGCCAATGCCAGGATGGCCGGCTTGTTGGGGTTGACCAGAAATTTCTCAATGGACTGACTCACCCAGTATTTTCGCTGCATCACCTCTTGTTGCATCTCTTCGTTATCGAGGTACTGTTGATAATATGGATAAAACTTCTCCACGTCAATTCCAGGCGACAGCACGTGGAAGGTAGCTTTTTGATAGTTTTCATAGGTTTCCCAATCGCTGATTTCCTGATAGGTCGAGGTGATGATAAATTCAGCGAGGGACAGGCACGCTTCTTCCGCTGCAATCCGCAGGGAAAATTTAAATCTTTCTTCTGCTTCCTCCTCGGAAAGTCCCATGTCCTTCATTTTGCTTTTTTTGGGCCTCCCCAGAGAATGCCCCGTATGGGCAAACGGAACGTTCAGCTTCAGCGAAAGTTCTTTGGCTACGTATCCGGCGTCACCGTAGTGACTGTGCATCCAGTCCGGATAAATATCGTGTTCTTCGATATGCTTGAGAGCGTTCTCGACGTATTCATCCAGATGTTCCCACAATTCCTCCTTCTTTCGGTACAGATTCCCGGCGAATGGAATGCGGCGGATGTCGCATTTTTCATTGATCACTTCGATGGGTTGGCTATAGGCATCATCCTCGTTGGGATCGTCTATCAACCGGGTGAAAATGTGGACGTGCTCCACGTTGGGTAATTGGGATAAATGACGGGCCAATTCATCGACATAAATAATTTGCCCACCATTATCTGAGTCTTTTCCTATTTCCAGTCCGTCGCTCTTAATCAGTCCGTGAATGTTGTATAAATGTATTCGTATCATGTGCTCAATATAATTCCTCAAAGCTGTTTCCTGGAGATTCCACTATCCAATTAAATAAATTTCGCGCAATTCCATGCATCATTATGTGAAATCTTGCGTGAAAAATGATTAACTTACCCAGCATGGTTGGGCAAATCTCTAATATAGCGTTTATTTTGGTGTTCATATTCCAGTGGTCTTGTGATGGAAACGGATCCCCGATCGATAAGCAACCCCGGACAGCCGAGGAAGTGAGCCAGGCTATTGAAAGAGCGATTCACAAGTCGGATTGGGATCAGACAAAATGGGTGAGTTGGATTTTCCCGGGCAACCGCCGGCATTTATGGGATCGGGAACGAAATTTTGCCGAAGTGCGCTGGGATGACTACAGGGCTCTGCTTGATCTGGACACCCAGTCGGGGGAAATTTTTCAAGGCGGTAACCAGATCCCCTCCGGGCCGGTGAAGGATTCCCTGATCCAACGAGCATGGGCGGCGCATATCAATGATGCTTTTTGGCTCAATGCCCCGGCCAAACTGTATGATGATGGAACTGTCCGATCGCTCGTGGAGCGGGATACCCAGACTTTGCTCAAAGTGGAATATACTACCGGAGGGGTAACGCCGGGGGATTATTATATTTGGCATTTTGACGAAAATTATTTGCCCACTGCCTGGGAAATGTACGTATCCGTCATTCCCGAAAAGGGAGTGCTGAGTACCTGGGAAAATTGGATTACCCTCGAAAGCGGGGCTAAAATTGCCACGCACCATTACCAGGGTGATCGGTTGACCGAGATCAGGGAAGTAAAATCGGGGAATAGCTTCCGGGATTTTGGGCGGGATGAAGATCCGTTTAAGACTCTTTTAAACCCGGATTAGTGGATTTTTCTACGCCGGATTTATCAGCTTCTTCGTAGTTCTAAAATGGAAAGTTATCACCGGGGTAGGCTGTCTGGTATTGATATTTCAGCAAATCAAACGTCGTCAATATCCCTTCCAGTTTTCGATTTTCATCAACGACGGGTACAGAATGGAATCGGTTTTGCAATAACACTATCGATGCAGCTCCAATTTTGTCTGTGGGGTTAAGTACGGCGAGTTTTGAAGTCATTACTTCCCTGAGCGGGAGGTTATCGGTCTCATGTCGTGGTTTTTGCAATCTCAATAAATCGAAGGTCGTGACCACGCCGACCAAAATACCTTCCTCACAAATTGGGATGTGGTGGAAGTTATTTGTTCTGAAAATTTCTCGTGCGTCTGACACCTTGTCTTCCGGCCCCAGGGTAACCACCTTGGTCGTCATAATGGTGGAAATCTCGTCGTTCATATATCCATTTTGTAATTGCAGATCAAATATAATTAATTTTCACACAACCCAACCGATGTGTCGACCAGTTGGGGATACGGAATGCGACCCCTAATTCTTAATCCCGGGAAATGCACCTGGGACGTCCTTTCAGAAGGCTGCTTTTTTGGTTAATTTTTTCAGCAAAAAAAGTAACAGAGCCAATTTTATTTTTCACACGTAGCATCTACAAGGTCACTTATAGGATCTTGAGCTAGTTCACCAAATCATAAATTCCTATGGTTATTTCTTCATCTTTTTAGCCAGTTCATCATCACCATAAGCCTTACGTAGGCCCCACTATGTGCGGTTATGCTTCTTCGATCTGACAAAAAATATTTTGAAATATCACTATAGGAACTTAAAATTCGGCGAACAAGTGCGCCGGGCATTACCTTCGTGATGCTTGTGACGAGGTTATTTTATGTCATTGAAGACCTTTGAAAACGGGCGGTTGTTTTTTTACCGCAGAGTCGTAGAGAACGCAGAGCTTTCTCCCTGTCACCTTGCGATAACCCTATTCATCTTTGCGAACTTTGCGGTTATCCTTCAAAGCCAAACCGCGTATTGCCCAAGCTAGGATGAGGATAAGGCGAAAAAGAATCCGTCAGAAAAGCAAATTGGCCTGGACAGTACCCGTGTGAATGATCGGCGCATCCCCGGTTTTACGTCCGTGATAGCGCAAAGTGACAACGAGGTTGTTGGGGAGTCTCCGCTGGACATTTGTCTCCCAAAGGAGGTTGTTTCCCGGTCGAAGACCACCCAGTAAAACCTGTTCCAGCGAGAGATTGGGTTCTTCCGACTGATACCCCACCTTCGAATAATCCACCGAGGTACGGGTGGACCATTTGAGATTGGGTCGAAACTGCCAGGACAATTCATTGGTCCATATACTGGCTTTATGTGAACCCGAACGCTCCTTTCCCCGGACCCATCCCGTTTCGTATTCCAGTTGCATCGTCTGACTGACCATCCACCGCAATTTGTGGATACCCTCCCAAAATCGAAGTCGAAAGTTTCGTTCGGCAAAACTACTGGCTGATTGATTGACGTCCCGTCTTTTCAATTCAACCTGCGAATTGACGTGATTCGAATACAAAATGGTGGATCTGGAAAAATACTCATAACTGTCGTAGGTTTCAAATCCGGTGTTGAGGAAATCCTTTTGTTTCCGGATCCAATAGCCCAGATGCTCCTGAAAATTTTTGCCGTTGCGATTGAAGTACAAATTGGTCAGGATGTTTTGGCGTGAAGAGACCAGGGAGGTATCGGGAATATTCCAGATCCGGACTTTTCCAGTTCTTTGTTGCTTATTTTCCACCTGAAAGCTGTTTTCGGTCGACCATTTGGTCCAAAAAGGGTGGTCAGTCCATTTGGCTACATCGATGTTCCAGGCCCATTTGAGTTGGTAATTGAAGGTGGAAATTAAGGTGTTTTCCACGGTAGTTACCCGGATATAATTTCGTTCGTCGGGGTAGATCGCTGGAAAAAATTCATTCAATTGCTGGATGGAATCCTGGTTGACATCGACATACTTATATTGGCCTTTTCCGGTCTCTACCTTAATGTATTGAAATTGCCGACGCGGTTCTTTTCCATTGGAAAGGGCCACTTCCCCCTGGTTGGTCCAGCCGTTTTCAAACCAGCGCTGGGCGAACAGCAATTGCCCCAATAAGTTCCAGCCCTTTTGATCGTCCCTGATCTCTGACTGTTCCCGAAACCCCTTCAGGTGCCGGAGGGTGGCAATCCACCGTACATACCCGTTGTCCCCTGTCATGCCGGTTTCCATTTGCAGATCGTCCGTGCGGAAACCCCGGGCAAATTGGTCATTACCGGGCTGGAAATCCATCCGACTAGACAATGTCAGGGAATGGTTCTCCAGCCATTCCATCCGGGCAAAACCTTTATCCCATTTCATGGATGCGATCGACAAGCTGTCATTGAGGCGATCCCGAACAGCGTTGTATTCCCCCTGATAACCGACCGATAGCTGGAGATTTTGGGCCTCACCGGCAGCCCAGCTGATCGCACCGGAAGGTCGGGAAAAAGTGGAAACAGTCAGCGGCGATTCACTTTTGGTCAACGATTCGAATAGTTTAAAATGCAGACTCCCGGGCGTCCAATTCATTTCCAAATTGTGTCTATCCCCGGTGAACGAGGTTTGCGCATCAAAGCGTTCAAAATCGTATCCTGTCTGAAAATTTCGGTCCCGGTATTGGACCCCGATCGTGTAAAATCTTTCGTGGACCGGATCGGGCGGTGTCGTGTAATTCCAATTGCGGTCAAATTCCACCGGTCTGTACGTTGATATGGGAGAAAAAGTCGATTTTCTCCATTCCAGACTTCCCTGGATCCGAATGGATTGTTGTCGGGTGGTATCGAGATCCAGACCCCAGGAAAACCCGCTGTTTTGGGCCCATCCCAGATCATCCCCCCGGTCGGATGTGGAGAATCGGTTCAGATCCTCATTGGTCAGCGACCATTCGGTGTAAATGGTGTTTTTCAATTGTGGCCCCCACAATTTTCGGGCTGAAAAACCAAACATTTGATGTTGTTGGGGGGCCTGAAGACGCGTAATCGGGGCATAGCTGCCGTTGGAGCTCCCGTCGGGATTAGGAGCCACCCAACGATAGACCTCGCCATTGGTGAATTCACTTGCAGGAATGTAGTCCCCATTACCTTCCCCTACAAAATTGAACGAAGCGGTGTACAAGGCTACATCTGAAGGTTCCTTCACGTGCATCAGCACATCGGTAAACCCCATCGTGTCCACGATTTGATATAATACTACGCCTTCTTCGTACCCGCCTTCCCAGGGCACAACTGAGGTCCCGGTCAGCTCTTCAACGTCATCCCCGGCTTCCGCCAGAATGGCTTCATTCTCGGGTGTAAGAATGTTGTTCTGAAAGGAATTTTTACCATCCTGTTCGCTGTATACATGAAGTCGCAGCTCCCAGTTGTCTTTGGCCCAGGTGGTGTGCCCGGCGAACAAACTCCGGAGATAATTTTGTTCGGCGTACTCGTATTCGATGATGACGCGGCTTGTGGCACTGATGTAAATCCGGGGTGTAAAGGTGATTTCTCCAAGGTTGTAATCGATGGTATAATCGTTCAGTTCCCCCCGCTGGAGCAATTGTCCGTCGAGGTATACACGTTCGGTACCAGCCAGGATCACAACAAAAAGATTATTTCCCTCGGTCGCCACCCGATAGGGGCCTTGATTTCCCTCCTCTACTGAAATCGTTGTTCGCTGGAACTTCCCTTTGGAAACAGAATAATTGACGAATGACTGATGGTTCCATCCGGTATTGGAAATACCCTCATACGCTGCAAAAACCCCTTTGGTTTTTTTGTAATACTTCATAAAGTAATTTTCCGGGGCCCGGATTTCATGGTCCCCGGCTATGAGTGTGGCGTTGTCCTTCCGCAATTGGATAAACACTTTGTCAAACTCCTGCAGGCGCTGGGAATTGCCTTCAGGCTGGATGGGAATGCTGTTGTCGGAGAGGCTGCCCACCACTTCGATGCCATGTGGCAACGAACCTCTCAGCTGAAGGTCAAAATTGGAGTTGAGGGTGGTGTTTTGATTGTTGCCGATGTTGATTCCCCGACCGAAATGACCGCTGTACGTGATGTTGGACCAGGCAGGAAACGCCGCTTCGGTGGTGAGCGATCCGGGGAGGCTTTTGATCAGGTAATCGCTTTTGACGAGCTGGGTGTCGATCCAGGTGGCGGGATCCCGGAGAATCGGCGAAAGTTTTCTTTCCTGCACGATGAAGTATTGACCGTGGAGATGATCGGACAGTAGTTTGATTCGATTGGAGTCCATCGAAAGGTAATCGACGGAATCGATCAATTGGACACCTCCCAGGGTTCGTATTTGGATCAGAGCAGGGTGCAATACGGTCCCGGGAATGGTCAGGATGGAATCGGGGGCGAAGATGGTGTCATTTACAGCTACGGACTGCGCTCTGGCTCCTGATGTAATCAACATGAGCAGGCAGGTCAGTGTCCCGTAAATTAGTATTGCAAAACGCGTTTCCATCTTTTATGCGTCCATAACCAACACGCTGGTTGATTTAATATATTTTCCGTCACTTTTTTGCTGTAAAGCTCCGTTATTTCCTCCGGCTTGTAGTTTTGGGGTTCTTTTACCAGTCGGGTAAACTCAGCCTGGTAGTAGCCTCTTCTCGTTTTTTGGATCGTAAAATAATAAATGGGGATGTTGTACCGCACGGCCATCGTACTCATTCCTGGCAGAAATGGGGTCCGTTGGCCGAAGAAGTCTACCCAGTGGGCTGTCAGATGGGGGGTGGATTGGTCGCTGAGAAATATATACGCAGTGGGGGGACGGGTTTTGGTCAATATATCCCGCAAGACCAGTCCCATGGGTACCATCACCGTCTTTCCTTTTTGCCGCAGATCGATCATAATCTGGTTCATAGCCCGGCTGGAAAGAGGCTTGTACACAGCGACGGCACGTACAGGGAGTTGATCGCCTGATGTGATCACAGCCCACTCCCAATTGTGGAAATGAGCCCCGCAGATAAAAATGGTACGATCGTTTTCAAAATCGGATCGCATTTCTTCGCTGAGCCGAATGTCAAATCGTCGGAGTAATTCCTCCCGGTTCATCGTAAAGGCTTTAATGCTTTCGGCCAGGAGGTCGGAAAAATGATGAATAAACTCTTTTTCCAGGGCTTTTCGATACGCCGGTGAAGAGTTCGGAAAAACGATGTTCATGTTTTTGGCGATCACCTTTTTCCGATATCCAAAAATTCGGAATACCACCCAGGTCAGCATCCGGCATAGCAGGTACAGCCAGGAAAGGGGAAAAAGACTCAATAAATAGAAGGGGATCCGGATCAGGGTGTAATTGATCAGGTATAATGCGGTTCGCACGTGTTGAATCGTTTTCATCGACACAAGATTTATCTCCAGACGCGAGCACACATGAGGAGATTTCAATATACGAAAATACGCTACAGGAACCGGAACATATCCTAAACGAAATGTCGTAGTGAAGCGTTGAAAATGTAATGATAAGGAAAAATTCAATACAGCATGGATAATCAAAAGACAGAAATAGCAACGCTGGGAGGGGGTTGTTTTTGGTGCACGGAAGCGGTCATGAGCGAATTAAATGGTGTCACGCGGGTGGTGCCGGGCTACTCTGGAGGGCATACCCCGGGTCGGCCAACCTACCGGGAAGTATGTACCGGTACGACGGGGCACGCAGAGGTCATTCAGGTGGAGTTTGATCCAGAGGTGATCTCCTTTCAGGACCTGTTGAAAATATTTATGACCACCCACGACCCGACCACGCTCAACCGGCAGGGTGCGGATAGAGGGACCCAATACCGGTCGGTGATCTATTACCACAATGATACCCAGAAACAAATTGCGGAGCAGGTAATCCAGGAAGTAAGTCCCTATTACGATGATCCCATCGTAACAGAGGTTTCACCACTCGATGTGTTTTACGAGGCCGAGGAGTATCACCGGAACTATTATCGCAACAATCCGGCCCAGGGGTATTGCCGGATCGTAATTACGCCTAAGGTGGCCAAATTACGAGAGATGTATGCGGATAGATTGAGAGTGTAGAAGAGGAATTGACAAGGAACCTTCGCCCATGAGTCGATTCATTGGTCCGAATTTCGATCAGATAGCATCCGGAGAAAGACCGGGTGAAAGCGAGGCGGTTCCTTTGTCAAAAATCGTCTGGGCAACTGGTATCCCCTCCTTCGGTTGGTGGCGTGACTACAGGAGACTTTCTGGAGAATCTGTTTTGATCGCTGAACCCGGCGACATCATTCAAGATCAAGCATCGATTTTACCGCCGACCAAATGTCCGCAGCGATATCCTCCTGTCTTTGCATGCCGTCTACGATCAGGATATTTTGGTCTGTACGGAATCGGTCCAGGACGAGGTCGTACATCGTTTTGACTTTCTCCAGGTTTTCCCTGGTTTCGAATATTTCCAATTGTTCGCGTCTCTTCACCAATCGACTCAAGGCGGTGTCAACAGGGATGTCCAAAAAGATATGCAGATCGGGTTGCAGGATTCGCTGGCTCTCTGAATTGGCAGCGATCACCCAATCCAGGTCTACATGAGCGCCCTGATAGGCGTAGGATGAAAAAACGTACCGGTCTGTCAATACATGGTTGCCGGCTGACATTTTTGTCAATATGCCGTCAGTTTTATTGAGCAAATGGTGAAGTCGGTCCGCCACAAACAATCCGGCTATAGTATGATGATCGCCCTCCATTTTGCCGGTGAAAATGTCCCGGATCATACGTCCAATGGGTCCGGGACTGGGTTCACATGTCTGGTGCACACGGTGGCTGAGCGAAGAGAGGTGCTCACTCAATAGGTTGATTTGTGTGCTTTTCCCACTTCCATCGATCCCTTCAAAGGCGATGAACAATTCCGGGCGATGATCATTTTTATTCATGGACCAAAGATAAGCAGATTGTCCGGGATTGGGGAAGATGAGGAGGCTGGCATTTGATGAACGTATTCCGGTGCTTGTGAAACGGTTCATTTACTTTATTACTAAATGATAGGAAAATGATGAGGAACAAAATAATTTATGTTTTCGATGCCTATTGCAGTTGGTGCTATGGCATGGAACCGGTGATGGAAAAACTTTATAAGCGATATAAAGACTATTTGGATTTTGAAGTATTGAGTGGTGGAATGATTCCCGAGGATACCCCTGTCGACGAATTGGCTTCCCGATTTACTAGTCCCCGGGAAGCGTACAATCAGGTGGTGGAGATGACAGGTCAACGCATCAATGAAGAGTATATCCAGATGTTTGAAGAACCCGCTGAAATTGAATATATGTTTAATTCACTTTACCCGGCCCGGGCTATGGTGACCTTGAAGCATTTCGCTCCAGACCGGGAAGTTCAACAGGCGCGGGCCATTCAGGATCTGGTGTTTCAGGATTTGCAAGATTTGACCATAACACAGTCGTATAAACCAGTAGCTGAGAAATTTGGGGTCGAATGGGATGCTTTCGTCCATCGTTTTGAATCCGATGATTCATTGCAGGAAGCCAAATATGAATTTCATCTGTCCCGGCAATTGGAAGTAAAATCTTATCCGGCTGTACTGATGCAGACTTCCGATCAGCATTTTTATTTAATAGCACGAGGGTATACGTCGTTTGAATTGCTCGATCAGCGCATCCAAAGCATTATGGGTGAGAAAGCGAAGGAAAATTAAGGGGGAATAGGCCGCCCTAGGGGTGGCCTATTCGTTTGGGCGAATTCCGCTACGCTTTATTCGCGTTTGGGTCCTGGTCGCGATTGCGCCCCGGACGTTTGGGGCCTGTCGGCCGTTTGGTAGAGGGCGTTTACCGGCTTAAGAGAATGTGGTGAAAGTGGAGCCCTGTAGTTCATCAGCATAGCGTTTTCGACTATTCTATGGTATTCATTTGTATGAACAACAAAAATGGAAATATGGACTTTCGGGCAAAATATCCAAGCATCTGATATTTGAAATAGAGTACCAGATTCCGTAGCCGCAAATACTCCCCCGGACCTGAACCACTCGCCTCCCACGGAGCCTCACAAAGGTTCCCACATCGGCTTCTGACGCTGTACGTTAAAATGAGGATCTCAACGTTTTCACTCTCGCTGTCCATGTGGATTGTTGAATATAAATTCCGAATCATCCTTTTTGCGTAACCCGCCGTGACGGATTAATCTTCATGGGTAAGCCGTTGTAAATGAATTCGGGGGATTCCCCGTTCCCGGATATCCCTATATGTTCCGGTATTTTCTCTTTATGAATTGAATTTAAATTTCTATATTTAGCTATTCATAACAAACTTGATATCTCATGGGAATGCTCAACGACTTCAAAGAATTTGCTGTAAAAGGGAACATGGTCGATATGGCTGTCGGTATTGTACTGGGAGCTGCATTTGGAACCGTAGTCTCATCCTTGGTGGATGATATTATCATGCCCGTTGTTTCCGGAATTTTTGATATACCAGACTTTAGTAACCTGTTCATCATTTTAAAAAACCCGACGAACCTGCCGGAAGGGGTATCATCAGCTGCGGAACTGACCTCACTGGAAGCCTTTCGTGCCGCTGGGGGTGTTCCCCTGGCTTATGGCTCCTTTGTCAATTCGCTCCTGGCATTTATCCTGGTCGCGTTTGCCTTGTGGATCATCGTTCGTTCCATCAATAAATTGAATAGAAAAAAAGAAGAAGAGGTCGTCGAAGAAGCACCGGCGGGACCTACAGAATTGGAGGTGTTGCTCGAAATCCGGGATGCACTCAAAAAATAAATCTCCTCATCCAGTTAGTTCACCGGGCACTAAGTTCGTGCCAGGTATGACGAGGTTGTTTTTTGTCCAATTGAATAATCTAAATTGCGTATCGCTTAAGCTACAAGATAAGAAATGGGGTCCGGGTATTTTAAATGGATCCGGACCCCATCTTTATTTTCCCCATATTTTTTATTCGAAATAAAAATGGTTGGGACCAATTCCCACCTGAGGAATAGTCGCAAACAATTCACCTTCATTTGTAAATATCAAAACCCCACCCGCAGAGGCAAAATCCCGGGCATCGCTCAGGTAAATGCGTCCGTTGGTCGGGTCAACATCCATAGCATAGACAAATTCTACATCCTGTAGTGGGATGATCGGTGAATCACTGATGTTTCCTTGAGACTGGTAGGTATAAATCCCATCTGCAAGCTGGACGAGCAATCGATTTGAATAATCATCGTACGCCAGACGGCTAAAAAAACCAGCATCAACATCCAAATCCGTTTTACCTTCAACGGTTTGATTACCCGTATTGATCGTGTATATCGAAGGATTATCACCGGCTTGTGTTCCCTGACAATAGACGAACAATTCATCGTCTTCCCCGAATGCCCAATGCAAAGGATTTGCACCTACGGCCAGAGAATCAACCACTCCGTTGGACAGATTAATATAGTAAACGTGATTTTTAACTCTGCCCTGGTATTCGCTTTGACTCAATACCCATAACCGATCATCCTCTTCCCGGACAAAGTTGGATTGCTCTCCCAGGTACAACGTGTCCGTGATGGTCAGACCGCCCATGTCGGCTACCAAAATATGATCAGAATATAAACTTCCGATGTACCCTTTCCCATTCTCAATTTCAATTTCCGTAGGGGAATTCAATCCCGATATTGAGCCGGTTTCCAGAAATGTTTCTTTTTCAACCTCAATGATTTTACCTGAATTGTTCACCACCAGATACGCTTTGTCATCTTCAAATTGCATTGATTGCAATACGTCACCGATGGACTTCTGGTTAACTGTTCGGTATATTTCTGGTACGTATTCCGATCGTTCCAGATCCAAAAAGTACACGACGGCGTTGCCCTGACCAAAAGCCCCTTCGCAACTGATGAAAACCCCATCATTGAAGGATTTGATGGGCTCGTCCGGCACGGGATCATCCTGATCACAGGAAGTCAGGAAAAATAAACTACTGGCCATGAATAAAAAGAAGAATGCATTTTTCATTATTAAAGTTTTATATGTGTATTCAATTGTATTTGACGACCAGGCATCGGTCTGTTGACGATTCCCTGATAATCTTCATTTAGGAGGTTCGTAATTTCCACACCCAAACTCCACGAGGGATTTGCGAATTGATACCTCAAAGCTGCGTGGATTAAAAAATAGGGATCCAAGGCCTGGGAATGATCTTTAGTAACGAATCGCGTGGAAGTATATTCTCCGGTGATCCCAAAGCTCCATCGGTCAACTATCTCCGTTTGGGCTCGAATCGACCACATATGCTGCGGAGAATAGATCGACTGCTTGTATTTCACTTTCTCGTCTTTCGTGACCGTGTGAACGAATTGGTAACCACCCGAAAGTTCGAACCTTTTTCCCCATGACCTGGATAATTCCATATTGATTCCATGGGTTGAACCTTCTATAGCATTGAAAGGGCGCCAAAATCCCAGATCGGAAGGCATCCACTGTATCCAGTTCCGACCCCATTTGAAATAGTACGATATGGAATGTGTGAACTGACCGGGCCAATCTTTGGCCCAGGATACGCCTGCCATGTGGTTTTGCTCGGGCTGTAAATCCGGATTTCCTCCGGGATTCCAATGCAGGTCGTTGAGAGTGGGCCACACCATATTTTGATTGAGAAAAGTGGACCAATGTCCCCACTGTGCGTTTGCGAATTTAATTTTTGCTTCCATGGTCCAGCCCGGGCTCGTTCCATTATCCAGACCTGTTACCCATTCCGGCTGGAGAAGTGCGGTAAATTCCAATGGGGTTTCCGGTAGTTTGTACATGAGTTGAGAATATAAGGCCCAGCGATTTTGTTCTTTACGACCCTGATAATTGTCAGACCGGCTGGTGAAGAGGCTGGTTCTTGCTCCATACTTGAGAATAATGGAATGATGCAATGACCACTGATTGTCCATCCGCCCCTGAAAATGGTGGAAATTATGATTGGCGTGGAGGTCGATGAGGGGATTGCGGTAAATTTGGTTTTGAACGCCGTAATACGCTTTCAAATGCCATTTGTGGCGGGATTGGAGGTGTTGAAACTGGAGAAGGGTGCGCAAAAACCGGTCGGATTGATCAGCTTCGCTTTTTACTTCCGTGAGAATCGGTGGAATTTCCCGGAAGTGGTCCCTGGCCCAAACCGAAATGCTCAACTCTTGATTGGGGCTGAGATCTATCACGCTGTGATGGCTGAGGTTGCCATGCCGACTACGTGCGTGCGGCAATCTTTCCCGCGAACCGGAAAGCGTCCTGTGTTTGTAGTTGTTTCGACCCGTCATCCCTTCGATGGAGGTTTGCGATTTCCATCGTCCTTTTTGGAGGCGATAACTTCCCTGAAGTTGGACACGCTGAAGGGTTGACCATCCTGCCGATAATTCCCACGGTTGCTCACTCTTATTGATCCCTTGCTCCAGGATGATAGCGCCGGCGCTACTACCTGCCCCAAAAATTGTCGCATTCCCAGGTCTGGCCAGTCGAAGCCCGGTCAATCCGGCCGATGACACCAGTGAATAATCTGATACCCCCAACATAGGGTTGGAAATTTTAATGCCATTCCAGATGAGCGCCACCTCGTTGGACCGGCTTCCCGATAAGGAAACCGTGGCTGATGAACCCGGGCCAAAATCGCGGAAATACACATTGGCTTCACGGCGAAGAATATCCGAAAACGAACTCATGGAGCTGCGAAATGCATCCAATGGAATCGTGTCTGCTTCGGCTCCAATGAGATGATGATCCTGAATTGAAAGGGCAGGAAACCATACCGTAGTATCTGCTTCCTGACTCTTCAGAGACTCTGCTCCGTATAAAAAAAGACCAATGATCAGGCCATATGGCCATGCTGAAATATTCAACATGATTTCACTCCATCAACTAATCTTTCGGCTGGGTAGAAATACAGGCAGGCGCATTATCTTACCGATAACACATTGCAGTATTCCATACTTTTCACCCGAAAGCATCAGAATTCTAAAATATATCCTGGCAGGTCTTCTGGCTTATCAGATCCAGACGGTCTTCCCATTTGCATGAGCCTGGCAAACAGTGACATTGTTGTCTGAACATGCTTTGACCCGGTCAAAAACAAACTTCTAAAAGCTTTCTTTTTCCCGGACAAAATCTGAATTACAGCTGCGGGGACAGCTCCGGATTTTTCGAAATAATAATGTCTCAAATCACCGGATTCCCTCTTTATCCCACTCGTGGGAACCAAAATATTATCAGAACAAAGGTATAAAATTCCGCCTTTTGTTTTAATGGGAACTGTACATTTATCAAACTCTCCTTACTTTTGTTTCCCGGGATCGCGTAAAAGATGAGGACGATTTGACGAACTTAATGGAATAAAACTGTACTATTATTAACGATTTGAACGAAAAGAAATTCAACTGGTTGCTCAGGTGTTTCCGGAATCTCTTACCTGTGGGTCGCAGGTTGGGCATCCATTGTATCTTAGCACTTGGTGCCTTACTTCTTCCCTATGCGATGCATGGGCAGGAAAACAGCACCGACCTGTCGGGGATCCTGGAAGAGGCTACTTCGGGGGATCCGGTACCCTTTGCTCATATTGTATTATCCAAAGACGAGGACCAATTCCTGACCACCTCCGATACATCTGGATATTTTCAATTTTTGGAAGTTCCATTTGGGATTTACAGCCTGACCGTGTCTTACCTCGGATATCAGACCGTCACGATTCGGGAATTGGCGGTAGAACACCAGAACTTGCCCCCGTTACACATCAGATTGGAACCATCATCCCTGCAGATTGAAGAGGTGGTGGTGCAAGCCAGCCAACCGGTAAGCCCGGCAGCCCGCCTGTCGGGGGGATACACCCTGACCCAGGAACAAGTGCGTCGGTTTCCAGCTACCTTTTATGACCCCGCCCGGCTCGCCACCGTGTATCCGGGGATACTCAACGTCAATGATCAGGCCAACAACCTGGCCATTCGTGGAAATAGTCCCAACCAAATGAATTTTTATATCCAGGGAGCCGAGATCGTGAACTCCAATCACCTGGCCAATGCGGGGACTTCGACCGACAGAACCACGCTGAGTGGGGGAAGCGTTAACTTGTTTAGCGCTCAATTGCTCGAAAATACAGAGATTTACACCGGAGTAATTCCCGTGAATTTACTCCAGGCTACATCAGGGGCCATGAATTACGATCTCAAGCGGGGGAGCAGATCTGAATTCCATTTCACCGGCCAGGCTGGTCTCAATGGCATCGACGTGGCTGTGGAGGGTCCGATGGGAGAGCGGTGGTCGTACATCGCCAATTATCGGTATTCTACCGTCGGTTTGTTGAGCCAGCTCGGTGTCGATTTTAGTGATGAGACCATTTTGTATCAGGATTTGTCTTTACAGGCTTCTTTCCACCAAAATGAACGAATCACCTGGCAATTTTTCGCGATGGGTGGCGATAACAGCAATACGTTTGAAGCCAAAGCAGACAGTTTGCGAGCCGAATACAAAGATTTGTTTGACATCAACTTCAAATCTCAGATCGGAATTGCAGGAGCCAACGTGGAAGTAGATCTTTCCGATCGACTGCAGTGGAATACTACGTTTGCAGCTTCCACCCGCTGGGATGAACGCGAACAGTCGCCGGCGGAAGCCACGCTCCCTTATTCCGATGATTACCTTGAATTGACAAAGTATGCCCTGCATTCCCAGTTCAACCACAGGATCAACGATGCATGGCAATTCCTTTACGGCCTCACCGGCACCTTTTGGAAGGGTGGATTGGAGTATGAGGATGAGAGCCTGTCCGAACTCAGGGTGGAACATTCGGTTGATGGTGCCTTGATACGTCCGTATTTTGAAGGGGAATGGAAAAAAGATTTTTGGCGATTAAGTGGAGGGGCGGCTGTGAGTCATACAACGTTGTCCGGAGAAACCTACTTCCAACCAAAGGTGAGCTTGATGCGTCATTTACCCCAAATGCAGAAAGTGGCATTGAGTACCGGCATACAGCACAAACTCCAGCCCTATCAAATTTTACTTAGCTCTGCTGCGAATTCCAAACTACCCATGATGAAATCCTGGAAATCGACTCTGGCGTACGAGAAAAACTTTGATCGAAGTCTGATTCGAGCGACTTTGTTTTATGAAACACTGGATGACGTGGCCACAGCCCCGGCTGGATTTTCGGCACTAAATATCCTGGAGGAATATCCACCGACCCATTTGACCCCCAATGGGAAGGGGCGAAATTACGGGATGGAATTGGCCTACCAACGGTATTTCCATCGAGGGTTGTTTCTGCTGATATCGGGGACCTTGTTCGATGCGCGGTTCCAAAACCCGGATACAGACTGGCTCAATAGCCATTATAATAATCAATATATGTTCAATACCACGGTGGGTAAGGAGTTTGATTTTTCAACGAAAGAAAAACAACGGGTATTGGGATTGAACTTCCAACTGGTATATACCGGAGGATTTTGGGAAACGCCGATCGATGTGGCGGCCAGCCGGATCGCGCAGCATACAGTCCGAACTTCCGGAAATTTGTTCTCCGAGCAATTGCCGGACGTATTGAAAACTTATTTCAGGGTTTATTATAAAATAAACCATTCAAAGCGGTACAGTTTGATCGGTCTTGATCTCAGCAACGTTTTGAACCGCGATAATGTATCCTATCGGTATTTCGATCCTTTTTTGGATGAAGTCGTTCACAAACATCAGCTCGGCTTGATTCCTATGTTGAGCTATGTAATTCGTATTTAATTCTAAAGCACGACCATGAAAAAACAAGACGTTCTCATTATTGGAAGTGGTGTGGCGGGAATGACCGTGGCGATCAATCTGGCTGAGCGCCGGCCTGACCTATCTATTACCGTACTCAATAAAACCCGGCAGGGTGAAAGCAATACGAGCTGGGCTCAGGGGGGAGTGGCTTCGGTATGGAATGAAAATCTGGATAATTTTGAAAAGCATATCGAAGACACTCTTGATGCGGGAGACGGGCTGTGCGATCGGGAGATTGTGGAGATCGTGGTCAGGGAAGGTCCGAAGCGCGTAAAGGAAATGATCGATTGGGGTACCCGATTTGATAAAGAAGCGGATGGCGATTACGATTTGGGACGGGAAGGGGGGCACTCGGAAAACCGGATCTTACATTACAAAGATAAAACGGGGTGGGAGATCCAACGGGCAATTTTGGAAAAAGGGGGAGATTACGATAATATTTCAGTAGTAGAGGATGCCTTTGCGATCGAATTGATTACACAACATCATCTGGGAAAGGTGGTCACCAGCGCGACGCCTGACATTGAATGCTACGGTGTATACGTGATGGAAAAAAACAATCAGGCCCGTATCGAACCGTACCTGGCGAAGGTCACCATCCTGGCTTCGGGTGGAGCAGGGCAGGTTTATCGGAGTACTACCAATCCCGTTGTGGCTACGGGAGACGGCATTGCGATGATGTTTCGGGCGCGGGGCACAATACAGGATATGGAATTTGTACAGTTCCATCCCACCGCGCTTTATACCGCAGAAGGAAATCCGGGGAGCGCATTGCCGGATTTTTTGATTTCTGAGGCCGTGCGGGGTTATGGGGCCATTCTCAAGACCCTCAATGGGGAAGAGTTCATGCACAAATACGACCCACGTAAATCACTCGCCCCGCGGGATATTGTGGCCCGGGCCATTGACCGGGAAATGAAGATTCACGGGTGGGACTATGTATATCTGGACTGCAGGCATTTGGATCCGGAAGGGTTCAAAGCCCATTTCCCGACCATTCTGGAGAAATGCCGGAGTATAGGGATTGATCCGCTTACCCAATATATTCCTGTGACGCCAGCCTGTCATTACATTTGTGGCGGGATCAAGGTGGATAAATTCGGCCGTTCCACCATTCACCAGCTATATGCGTGTGGTGAAGTGACTTGTACGGGTTTGCACGGAGCCAATCGCCTGGCCTCTAATTCCCTCCTGGAAGGTATGGTGTTTGGCTACCGGATTGCAGAAGATATCTCTACACGGATTGATCAATGGACCTGGAATGAAAGCGTTCCGGAATGGGATGCGCAGGGTACAACTGATCCGGAAGAAATGGTTTTGATTACACAAAGCATCAAAGAACTCAAGGAGATTATGAGCAGTTACGTCGGTATTGTTCGTTCCAACGTTCGATTGAAAAGGGCCTTGAATCGGTTGCATACACTATACAAAGAAACCGAAGATTTGTATCAGTCCACCACGCTTTCCCCACAATTGGCTGAACTGAGAAACCTCATCACCAATGGATATTTGATTACGAAACAAGCTTCGTTCCGCAAAGAAAGCCGGGGGCTGCATTACACCACCGATTATCCCGAAAAATTGCCCTTTAAGGATCATATGTATTTATAGTGGGTAGAGCATAGAGCTTAGAGGGGGACAGCGGTAGGTGCATGAGCGTTTGAGTATAGAGCTTAGAACTTCGAGCTTAGAACTTAGAGTGGGAAAGTGGGAGGTGCAAGGGCGTTTGAGTATAGAGCTTGGAACTTCGAGCATAGAACTTAGAGTGGGAAAGTGGGAGGTGCATGAGCGTTTGACTATGGAGCTTGGGATTTCGAGCTTAGAACTTAGAGTGGGAAAGTGGGAGGTGCGTGAGCGCTTGAGCACAGAACTTAGAGGAGGACAGGGCCACTTTTAATCCTCTGGATCCGAAAAAAGATCAAGCGGGTCCTCTGTGGAGTCTGAATCGCCGGAATCATTTGGTTTGGATTGCCTGGTTGCGCTCAACTGTTTTTTGAGATTGTTTATGATCACGATTCGTTCGTCATCTTTGGCATAGAGGTGCTTAATTTCTTTTTCCAGATTGTTGATGCGCCGTTTGAGTCTTTCCTTTTCCGCATCCACTTCGGTCTCCATCTCCGCAACCCGGGCTTTGTTATAAAAATTGGAAGCTAAAAATCCTATAATGATAAACCCTACAGCCATTACCACATAAATAAGGATATCCAATCCCAACCCTGTCGCGGATTCGGATTGACCTCCCATGATATGCATAACCAGGATCTGTAGTGTAAGTATAGTCATAATGTTTTATTTGTCAACTAAAATTTCAACCCGCCTATTCAGATAACGGCCGTTGGGGGTCGAATTTACAGATATCGGATCTTCTTCCCCACGGGACAACGTTGTGATCCGGTCTTCAGGAAAGCCTTTTCCGACGATCCGTTCCTGAATTGATTTTGCCCGCGCCAATCCAAGATTGTAATTGGTGGTAGGGTTCGCTGTATTATCTGTGTAACCAGTTATAATTAATTGCTTTTTTTCGGTATTCCAAATATTGGTTAACGAATCTAGTGTATGTGTTATTTTGGAAGGTGCCATCTCATTGTGAGAAGCATACGGAAAGAAAATCAGAATGCGTCTATCATTGATGATTTTAAGCGGATTATTCTGGGTAACCAGATCGACCTGATAGTACTCACTAATGCCTGTAGTGTCGTTGTTTTCCTTATACAAAAGACCAACAGGCTGCAGCAACCGGCTCGCATATTTTTGACTAGCTCTGTTGAGCAGATTGATCGATCGCTGGATGCCCTTATTCCCGTTCATGCCTGTATACGGTTCCCGTTCGTCATAATAACTGATGACCATGACAGATTGGTCAGGGGACCGGATTTCCATCAAAGAATCGATGATGTGGTTGATCTCGTCCACAGACCTGTGTTGTTGTAAAAACGTGGTCGGGGGCGCCGGAGGCAAAAATTGGGAAAGGGTATCTTCCTGGTTCTGCGGCTCAGATTCTGTAACGGTGGAGGATAAATCTATATGACCCCTTTCATAAAGAAACCAAAATCCCCATCCCAGGAACCATATAAATGCCAATATCGTGGTCAAAATTTTCATATGCGATGAAAAAATTGTTAAATCCAAAAGTAACAATTTTTATTCAGTTCAGGGAATGAATTGCAGAGCCACTTAGATTTTATAGACTGGCGTGTGGATGTACCGAATCCAATATGTTGGCATGCTAACTGAAGAAGAGGGCAGGTCGATAATTTCAGGTTAATTTTTACGGTCGAATAAATTCATTATCTAATAACTTAATTAGTGGTTCAGGCCCATTTTTTCGATCGCACTCACTATCTCATCATATTCAAAGCCTTTTTGAAGCAGATATCGAATCCAGGATGACCGATCCTCCGATTTCTCCATTCTGATTTTCAGTAAACTGGATAAATTTTCCTGATATCGATCCTGATCGATTTGCTCAAGACCCTGATCGATCATGTTTTCTGGAATCCGATGCCTTATCAATCCGTGCCTGATTTTTTGCACCCCCCATCTTTTTTGATTGACCATGGATCGGATGTAATTTTCCACGAATCTGCGTTCATCAAGATATCGGTCCGCTATCAATTGTTCGATGATCTCTTCCCGTTCCTGACCTGAGAGTTCTTCGATCGCATACAATTTTTCCCGGACCTTTTGGACGGAGCGATCTTCACGCGCACAATAACGTTGCATTCTACTAAGGACTTGTTTTTTTTTATCCGGTGCCATCGTGCTTCATTTGTGGAATCGAAATATAATCGCTCAATGTGCTTTCGAGATCGGTGCCGGGCGGGTGAACGACAGCATTCCAACCTGCCTCCCGCGCAGCGAGGACATTCCTTTCCAAATCATCGAGAAAAAGAATCTGATCAGCAGGTGTGGCCACTTGCTTCTGGACTTGGAAATAAATCTCAGGATCAGGTTTGATCATATTGAGCTGATGGCTGTAAAATGCGCCATTGAGGAACTCATTTTCAAAATCCACGATCCCGTGTACCGTTCGAAGGTGCTGGTAAACCCACTCAATATGTAAGGGATTCGTGTTGCTGAGGATAAATGTACGGTAGTGCGTTTTCAGGTCCCTTAACAGGTGTAGTGTACGAGGTTGTATACCCAAAAGCATCGAATTCCAGCAATCGATGATTTCACGGGCCTGGACGGACCGCTTGCTCACCCTGATGACATGGTTGATAAAAAGTTCTGTCCCGATTTGTCCTTGTTCGTAGGCCAGAGCATGAAAGTCCAATTCTGTCATTTCGTCGGCCTGGTTGAGCCCCGTCAATTCTTCCATTCGATCATGAAATCCCGGAATATCCAGGTCCATCAGGACATTTCCGAAATCAAATATGATCGTCGAAATATTCTTTTCCATAAATTGGCGGTTTAATCCCCAAATTAATTTGGGAAAAGATACAAAATTAACGGATAAATGCGAATCGCAATCAATGGCCGGCTGCTGATCAAAAACAAGCTCGAAGGGATTGGATATTTCACCTGGGAGGTCTTGAAAAATATGGTGCGCCTGTATCCGGAACACGATTACCTTATCCTTTT